>NZ_JBEZWN010000003.1:186258-311641 GCF_040637495.1 Streptomyces sp. NPDC029044 | reverse complement strand
CCGAAGTCCTTCTGAAGGCCGTCCGTCACCCGGAAGACGCCGCCGAGCTTGCCGACGTCCTCCCCCATGATCAGGACCTTGGGGTCGGAGTCCAGGGCGCGGCGCAGCGACTCGTTGATCGCCTTGGCCAGTGCCATCTTGTCGGCCATCTCAGTTACCCCCCTCGTCGGCGAACGACGCCTGGTACGCGGCGAACTGGGCGCGCTCCTCGTCGACGAGCGCGTGTCCGTCCGCGTAGGCGTTCTCGAAGATCGCGAAGTGGTCCGGGTCCGGCATGGCACGGACCGCCTCGCGCACTCGCCTGCCCAACGCCTCGGACTCGGCCTCCAGTTCCTGGAAGAATCCGTCGTCCGCGTGGTTTGAAGCCTCCAGGTACCGGCGAAGGCGCAGGATCGGGTCCTTCGCCTCCCAAGCCTGACGCTCCTCGTCACCGCGGTAACGGGTGGGGTCGTCGGAGGTGGTGTGGGCGCCCATGCGGTAGGTGAACGCCTCGACGAGGGTCGGGCCCTCGCCGCTGCGGGCCCGCTCCAGGGCCCACCGGGTGACCGCGAGGACACCGAGCACGTCGTTGCCGTCCACCCGGACGCCCGGGAAGCCGAAGCCCTGGGCGCGCTGGTAGATCGGCACGCGGGACTGCTTCTCGGTCGGCTCGGAGATGGCCCACTGGTTGTTCTGGCAGAAGAACACGACCGGGGCGTTGTAGACCGCGGAGAAGGTGAACGATTCGGCCACGTCGCCCTGGCTGGAGGCGCCGTCGCCGAAGTACGCGATCACCGCACTGTCGGCGCCGTCCTTGGCGACGCCCATCGCGTAGCCGGTGGCGTGCAGCGTCTGGGAGCCGATGACGATCGTGTACAGCTGGAAGTTGTTGCTGTTGGGGTCCCAGCCGCCGTTGTTCACGCCGCGGAACATCCCGAGCAGGTTGGCCGGGTCGACGCCGCGGCACCAGGCCACGCCGTGCTCGCGGTAGGTCGGGAAGACGTAGTCGTCCTCCCGGGTGGCCCGGCCGGACCCGATCTGGGCGGCCTCCTGGCCGAGCAGGGATGCCCACAGGCCCAGCTCACCCTGGCGCTGGAGGGAGGTGGCCTCGGCGTCGAAGCGGCGGGTGAGCACCATGTCGCGGTAGAGGCCGCGGAGCTCTTCCGGGGTGATGCCGGCGACGTACTTGTCGTACTCGGCGTTCTTGACGCGCTTGCCCTCGGGCGTCAGCAGCTGCACGAGCTGGGGCTCGGTGCCGGCGTCCTTCTTGGCGGTCGTGCGGGTGCGCTTGGTGCCGGTGGTGCCGGCCTTGCTTCCGGCGCTGCGTCGCGGTGTGCGCGCGGCAGTGCTCTCCACGGTCACGTGTGCTCCTCCGTCGGTCCGGCCCCCGGGGTTGCCGGTAGGCCAGTGCGGCTCACCTGTTCTCGGCCCACGGGACACGGGGTGGGTGCCACTCGGCCGGGAACAGGCGTGACAGGTGCCCCGGCGAGCGCCCTGCAGAAAGCACGTTACCCAGTGCGCCACATTTCTGTGAAACCCCTTCTGACCTGCGATTTTGCTTGGATATCCAAGTAAATCGGGGAGGCGGTGAAGGGTCCCAGGTCACAGCCTTGCAGGAGGCCGGAGCAACCGCACGTTAACCCGGTGACCCAGGTCACGGGAAGAGTCCACTTTTCGGCGCGCCCAAAACGACACGCGCGCGCGGGCCCCGCTCCCGGGCCCCACGCGCGCGTGGATCATGCGTTTTTCTGCCTGTCAGTTGCCGCCTTCGCCGCCACCCGCGCCGCCGACGATGCCTTCCGTGGTGCCGCCGTCGGCACCGCCGGTGGCGTCGGTCGGGGTGCCGGGGTCCGTCGGCTCCTCCTCCGTCGGCTCGCCGGTCGGCTCCGCGCTGGTCGGCTCGCCCGTCGGCTCGCCGGTGGGCGACTCGGGAGCGCTCTGCGACGGGGTGTAGGAGGGCGAGTACGACGGCGTCCAGTTGCCGTTTCCGTTACCCGTGCCGGTGCCGTCGTCCGTGCTCTTGTCGGTCGGCGCGCCGGTTTCCTCGTCGCTCGGGGTCTCGCTGGGCGTCTTCTTCTCGGTCGTCTGCGAGGTGGTCGGTTTCTGTTCCTTGCTCGGGTCGTCCTTGCCGCCGCCGGTGTTCTGCAGCGCGAGGGCGACGCCCGCGGCGATGGCGATCACCGCGAGCACGGCGAGGATCCAGAGCTTGCCGCGGCCGCTGCCCTTGTTGCCGTGGCCCTCGAAGCCGCCGTCGTCCCCGCCGCCGTAGCCGCCGGGCAGGATCGGCGCGGGAATCTGCGAGGTGCTGGAGGCGTCCCCGGCGTGGCCCATCACGGCCGTCGCGCCGGCGAAGCCGCCCGACGGGGTGTGCCGGCCCTCGTGCATGTCGACCGGGCCGGTGTTCCAGGTGCCGGTGTGGCCGCCCTGGTCGTAGAGCATCTGGAGCGCGTACTGGACCAGGCCGCGCATCTCCTCGGCCGTCTGGAAGCGGTCGTCGGGCTCCTTGGCGAGGGAGCGCATGACCAGACCGTCCAGCTCCGGCGGGCAGGCGTCGGAGGCCTCGGACGGCGGCGTCGGGATGTCCTGGACGTGCTGGTAGACCACCGACAGCGGGGTCTCGCCGGTGAAGGGCGGGCGCAGCGAGAGGAGTTCGTAGAGCAGGCAGCCCGTCGCGTACAGGTCGGAGCGGTGGTCGACGGCCTTGCCGAGCGCCTGCTCGGGGGAGAGGTACTGCGGGGTGCCCATGACCATGCCGGTCTGCGTCATCGTCGTGGACGCGCCGTGCAGGGCGCGGGCGATGCCGAAGTCCATCACCTTCACGGCGCCGTTGTGCGTGATGATGACGTTGGCGGGCTTGATGTCGCGGTGCACGATGCCGTGCTGGTGCGAGTAGGCGAGCGCCTCCAGGACGCCCGAGACGATGATCAGCGCCTGCTCGGGGCCGGGTGCCTCCGCGTTCAGCAGCAGGTCGCGGATGGTGCGGCCCTCGACGATCTCCATGACGATGTACGGCACGGACTGGCCGCCGACGAAGTCCTCGCCGGAGTCGTACACGGCTACGATCGCGTGGTGGTTGAGGCCGGCCACCGACTGGGCCTCGCGCGTGAAGCGCGCCTTGGACACCGGGTCCTCGGCGAGGTCGGAGCGGAGCAGCTTGACGGCGACGGTGCGTCCGAGGCGGACGTCCTCGGCTGCGAACACCTCGGCCATGCCGCCCCGGCCGAGTCTGCGGGTCAGCCGGTACCGGCCGTCCCCGACCAGCCCGCCGTTCCCCCAGGACTCCGGCGCGTCCGACATGCCGCCGCCAGTCGCCTCGGGGTCGGACGGGCCCTGAGCGCGCTGCTGCTGTGCCATCAGTCCTCGCCGTCGTTTCTGCCCGCGGTGCGCGCGGTGTTGTTACGGTCTCCGTCGGCCACGCTACAGCCTCCGCGCAAGCCTCCGGCCCGAGAAGGGGTGCCGGGACCGGCACGAGACGGACCGGCCATGAAACCTTCACTCCGTACTCTCGTGCAAATTCTGTGTCCCGCCCGTACGCCCCCTGTAACGCTTACGCGACTCTTCTTTCGCGTACGGTCACGGAACGGGCACCGAGCTTGACGTGTCGGTGCCCTGGGGCAGACTTGGCCGGGAATGACGGTGTGGATCAACGACGGTTCAACGACGGATCAGCGGCAGTCGGCGGCGTCCGCAGGGGCTACGGGGGACGGGGAACATGAGCCAGGACGGCGCACAGGGCCAGCACACGGGGCGGGCGCTCGCCGGCGGCCGCTATCAGCTGCGTGACCTCCTCGGCCAGGGCGGCATGGCCTCGGTGCACCTCGCGTACGACAGCGTGCTCGACCGGCAGGTCGCGATCAAGACACTTCACACGGATCTCGGTCGGGAACAGGCCTTCCGCGAACGGTTCCGCCGCGAGGCCCAGTCCGTGGCCAAGCTCACGCACACCAACATCGTCTCGGTCTTCGACACCGGCGAGGACACCCTCGACGGCATGACGACGCCGTACATCGTCATGGAGTACGTCGAGGGCCGCCCGCTCGGCTCGGTCCTCGACGAGGACGTGCGGCAGCAGGGCGCCATGCCCGCCGACAAGGCGCTGAAGATCACCGCGGACGTGCTGGCCGCGCTGGAGATCAGCCACGAGATGGGCCTGGTCCACCGCGACATCAAGCCGGGCAACGTGATGATGACCAAGCGCGCCGTGGTCAAGGTCATGGACTTCGGCATCGCCCGCGCCATGCAGTCCGGCGTGACGTCGATGACGCAGACCGGCATGGTCGTCGGCACCCCCCAGTACCTGTCGCCGGAGCAGGCCCTCGGCCGCGGCGTGGACGCCCGCTCCGACCTGTACTCGGTCGGCATCATGCTGTTCCAGCTGGTGACCGGGCGGCTGCCGTTCGAGGCGGACTCGCCGCTGGCCATCGCGTACGCGCACGTGCAGGAGGAGCCGCCGGTTCCGTCCTCGATCAACCGCGCGCTGCCCCCGGCCGTGGACGCGCTGATCGCCCGGGCGCTGAAGAAGAACCCCAACGAGCGCTTCCCCAGCGCCGAGGCCATGCGCGACGAGTGCCTGCGCGTGGCGGCGTCCTTCCAGGCCGCGCCCCCGAGCATCGTGCCGGGCACGCAGGCCCCGAGCGGCGCGGGCGTCGGCTCGGCCGTGTTCCCGCCGGTCGACCAGGCGACCCCGGCGCCCTCGGGCCAGGTGCAGACGCCGTACCAGCCGACCCCGCCCCCGAACCCGTACGGCACGCCCGCCCCGACGGGGCCGTCCCCGGCGTACGGCTATCCGCAGCAGGGCGGCTACCAGACGCCGTCTCCGGCGGGGTACTCCCCGCAGCCGGGCCCGTCGACGCCGCCGCCGTACAACCTGTCGCCCCATGCCCCGGCGGCCCCCTCCGGCGGCAGGAACAAGCCGGTGATCATCGGCTCGGTCATCGTGTCCGTGGTCGCGGTCGGCGGCCTCGTCACGGCGCTGCTCCTGAACGGCGGCGGCGAGGAGGCCAAGGGTGGCGGCGGCAGCAGCGTGACCGCGTCGGCCTCGGCGGAGAAGAAGCCCGGCTACCGAGGGCCGGACACCACCAAGACGATCGACACCGAGGAGTGCACGGAGCCGCGGGAGTCGTACAACGACCCCGACAAGATCCAGATCCCGGACTTCAAGTTCAAGAACATCAAGTCGGTCAAGGCCTGCCTCCAGGCGGCCGGCTGGGAAGTGAACGAGAAGAAGGTCGACGAGAACACCTACGGCGACGGCACGGTCATGAACCAGTTCCCGTCCGCCGACACCGACGTCGACCCGGAGGACATGCCCGAGATCGAGCTCAGCGTCTCGACGGGCAACCCGCCCTCCTGACGCCCTGGACGCACAGGGGCCCGGCAGCTTCGGCTGCCGGGCCCTTCGTGCTGTGTGACCTGCGGACGTCTACAGGTACGGGCCGCCCGACCGGCCGCCCGGGTGCTGCTCGTCGAGGCCGTCGCCGACCCCGGGCGGGAGAGCGCGGCGCATGGACTCCAGTTGGGCGCGGGCCGCCATCTGCTGGGCGAACAGCGTGGTCTGGATCCCGTGGAAGAGCCCCTCCAGCCAGCCGACCAGCTGGGCCTGCGCGATGCGCAGCTCCGAGTCGCTGGGCGTCGCCTCGTCCGTGAAGGGCAGCGAGAGCCGCTCCAGCTCCTCGACCAACTCGGGCGCCAGACCGTCCTCCAGCTCCTTCACCGAGCTGGCGTGGATGTCCTTGAGCCGGACGCGGCTGGCCTCGTCCAGAGGAGCCGCCCGCACTTCCTCCAGCAGCTGCTTGATCATGCTGCCGATCCGCATGACCTTCGCGGGCTGCTCCACCTGTTCCGTGACCGGGGTCTCGCGGGAGTCCTCGTCTGCGCTGCCGCCACCGAGAGCCATGCCGTCCTGGCCCACGACCAGGATCTGCGGGTTCTCCGGCGACCTTTCGTTCCTCGGCATCTCCATGTCGCCATTCTGTCGCACGCCTGCACCTCACCTCCGTGGTGCCCCCGCGGGAGGCTGATCCACCGCGCTTGAGGAGACGAACCGCCCGGGCTCCGGGTTGCCCCCGCAGGGGCGGTTCCTCCTCGCGGGTGAATCGGGGCGGGCGGGGCCTCGGCGCCCGTGCTCCGGCGGGGGCGACGCGGGGGGCGATGAGCGAGGCGGGCGGGCCTCAGCGCCCGTGCTCCGGCGGGGGCGACGCGGGGGGGGCGACGCACGGGGCGACGCAGGGGGCTACGCGGGGGGCGTTGCGGGGGGGGGCGATGCGGGGGTCGTTGCGGGGGATTCCGCCCGTCGGCCGAACCTGGAGTGCCGGGCAGCCCGCGCGGTGTGAGGCTGATTGCCTCGATATGACCGAACTTGCCGTTTCTGCCCTACCGGGCGCGGCGGGAGGGGGTCACCCACGTGACTCCATGGCTACGCGCACTGCGGGCGGCGGGACTGGTGCTCGCCCTGGGGGCGGGCGCGGTCGTCTCACCCTACGGATCCGTCCCGTCGTACGGGGCTGTCCCGTCCCACGGGACTGTCGCGTTCTCCAGGGCTTCCCTCACGTACGAGGAGGGCGAGGCCGAGGAAGCGGCGTCGCGGGAGACAGGACCCGGAACACGGGCCGCCCCGTCGCCCCTGGCGGCCCCGTCGCCCCTGACCGCCCCGTCCGCCTTGGCGGCTTCGTCGGCCCCGTCCGCCGTGGCGGCTCCTTCCGCCTCCGGCGAGCCCTCGCGGGCCGGGAGCCGGGCGGGAGAGGGCCGGGTGCGGCCGGGACGGCCGGAGGACGCCGGGGACGGTCCGGGTGTCGCGGACGCCGTGGCCGTCCCCGAGGAGCCGCGCCAGACCGCCCCGGCGCCCTCCGAGCCGGCGTCCTCCGAGCCGGCCGAGCAGCCCGTGCGCGAGGCCGCGACCGCCGAACGCCCCGTCGGCCAGGTCCTGCGCATCCTGCCCCTGGGCAGTGGCCTGGTCCTGATCGGACTGGGGCTGGGCCTGGCGTTCTTCGCGCTGCGGCTGCGGAGGGTCTAGGGGACGTCTGACAGGTCTCCGCCGGCCGACGATGTCAGGTGCCCTGCGGGGTGATCAGCAGGACCTTGCCGACGTGGCCGCTCTCCTCCACCACGCGGTGCGCGGCGGCGGCGTCCCGCATCGGGAGCTCACGGTCGACGACCGGGCGCAGGTGACCGTCCGCGAACAGCGGCCAGACGTGTTCGCGGACGGCCGCGACGATGGCGGCCTTCTCCTCCTTCGGCCGGGCACGCAGGGACGTCGCGCTGATCGCGGCGCGCTTGGCCAGCAGGGCCCCGATGTTCAGCTCGCCCTTGACTCCGCCCTGCATGCCGATGATCGCGAGGCGGCCGTTGACGGCCAGGGCCTTGACGTTGCGCTCCAGGTACTTCGCGCCCATGTTGTCGAGGATGACGTCGGCGCCGGCACCGTCCGTGGCCGCCTTGACCTCCTCGACGAAGTCCTGCTCCCGGTAGTTGACCAGGATGTCGGCGCCCAGCTCGGCGCAGGCCTGGAGCTTCTCCTTCGTACCGGCCGTCACGGCCACCCGCGCACCGACGGCCTTGGCCAGCTGGATGGCCATCGTGCCGATGCCGCTGGAACCGCCGTGCACCAGGAGCGTCTCGCCGGGCCGCAGGTGGGCGACCATGAAGACGTTCGACCAGACGGTGCAGGCCACCTCGGGCAGCGCCGCCGCCTGCGTCAGCCCGACCCCCTGGGGGACGGGCAGCAGCTGCCCGGCCGGGACGGCCACCTTCTCGGCGTAGCCGCCGCCGGAGAGCAGCGCGCACACCTCGTCGCCGACGTTCCACCCGGAGACGCCGGGGCCGATCCCGGCGATCCGCCCGGAACATTCCAGGCCGGGGTACGGGGACGCGCCGGGCGGCGGTTCGTAGAAGCCCTGCCGTTGCAGGATGTCGGCCCGGTTGACGGCGCCGGCCGCCACCTCGACCAGGACCTCGCCCTCGCCGGGCACGGGATCGGGGACCTCGTCCCAGACCAGCGCCTCGGGCCCACCAGGTTCGGGAATCGTGATCGCATGCATGCAAGGGACCGTACCCCTCGGTCCCCGGACCGAGTCCGCTGCGGCCCCGGGCCCGCTGCGGCTACGCCTTTGGTCCTGTTCCGGCGAAACCCGGGTGCGGGACCGATGAGTTTGCGCGACGGTAAAGGTCTTTCCATGCGTAGCCCAAGCACGCGGAGGGAACCGAAGCATGAGCACGCAGACGTCCGGCCTGGCGATCGAGACCGCGGGCCTGGTGAAGACGTTCGGCGAGACGAGGGCCGTCGACGGAGTCGACCTGGCCGTGCCCGCGGGCACGGTCTACGGCGTCCTCGGCCCGAACGGCGCCGGCAAGACCACCACCGTGAAGATGCTCGCCACACTCCTGCGGCCGGACGGCGGCGAGGCGCACGTCTTCGGTCACGACGTCGTCCGCGAGGCGGACGAGGTACGCGGCCGGGTGAGCCTCACCGGCCAGTACGCGTCGGTGGACGAAGACCTAACCGGCACCGAGAACCTGGTCCTGCTCGGCCGGCTCCTCGGGCACCACAAGAAGTCCGCGCGCGAACGCGCCGGCCAGCTCCTGGAGGCCTTCGGGCTCTCGGAGGCGGCCGACAAGCAGGTCAAGCACTACTCGGGCGGCATGCGGCGCCGCATCGACATCGCCGCGTCCATCCTCAACACCCCCGACCTGCTCTTCCTCGACGAGCCGACGACCGGCCTCGACCCGCGCAGCCGCAACCAGGTCTGGGAGATCGTGCGGGCCGTGGTCGCCCAGGGCACCACGGTGCTGCTGACCACGCAGTATCTGGACGAGGCCGACCAGCTGGCGTCCCGGATCGCCGTCATCGACCGCGGCAGAGTGATCGCCGAGGGCACCAAGGGCGAGCTGAAGTCGTCCGTCGGCGCCGGATCCGTCCATCTGCGCCTACGGGATCCCGGGCAGCGTGATCTCGCGGCCGGCCTGCTGCGCCGCGCCCTCGACGCGCAGGTGCAGCCGGAGCCCGACCCGGTGGCCCTCACCGCCCGCCTCGCCACGGCGGCCGGCGACGACTCCGCCGCCGAGCAGGCCTCCCGCGCCCTGGGCGAGCTGGCCCGCGCCGGGATCACCGTGGACAACTTCTCGCTGGGCCAGCCCAGCCTGGACGAGGTGTTCCTCGCCCTCACCGGGCACGACACGCACGACTCCTCCGACCGCTCCGACAACCCGAAGGACGAGGTGGCGGCATGAGCACCGCGACGACCACCGAGAGCAAAGAGCTCGCCCCGGTCAGTGCCGAGTCCCTCGCCGCGCTGCTCGTGTCCAAGGAGCGGCCGCCGCGGCCCAGCGCGTGGTCGGCCTCGATGACCTTCGGCTGGCGCGCGATCCTCAAGATCAAGCACGTGCCGGAGCAGCTCTTCGACGTCACGGCGTTCCCGATCATGATGGTGCTGATGTACACGTACCTGTTCGGCGGGGCGCTGGCCGGCTCGCCGAAGGAGTACATCCAGTTCCTGCTGCCGGGCATCCTCGTGATGTCGGTCGTGATGATCACGATGTACACGGGTGTCTCCGTGAACACCGACATCGAGAAGGGCGTGTTCGACCGGTTCCGCAGCCTGCCGATCTGGCGGCCGTCGACGATGGTCGGCTATCTGCTCGGTGACGCCCTGCGGTACACGATCGCCTCGATCGTGATGCTCACCGTCGGCATGATCCTCGGCTACCGGCCGGACGGCGGGGTCGCCGGTGTGCTCGCCGGTATCGCCCTGCTCGTGGCCTTCTCGTTCGCCTTCTCGTGGATCTGGACGATGTTCGGGCTGATGCTGCGCACCGAGAAGTCGGTGATGGGCGTCAGCATGATGGTGATCTTCCCGCTCACCTTCCTGTCCAACGTGTTCGTGGACCCGAAGACGATGCCGGGCTGGCTACAGGCGTTCGTGAACAACAGCCCCATCACGCATCTGGCGTCGGCGGTGCGCGGTCTGATGGGCGGCGACTGGCCGGCCGACGAGGTCGCCTGGTCGCTGGGCTGGGCCGGGCTGTTCGTGCTGGTCTTCGGGCCGGTCACGATGCGGCTGTACAACCGGAAGTAGCGCATGGAAGGGCTTCGCCGGCCGCAGCGCACCGGGTGGTGCGCGGCGGCCGGCGTCCTTCTGCCCGGCCCCCAAGGGCCCTAGTTGTTGCGGGGCATCGGGGGCATCGGGCGGATGTCCGGCGCGACCTGGGTGGCCGGGGTCTTCCGCACGATCGTGATGAGCCGGTCGGTCAGCTCCAGTCTCCCGACGGCCGCATCGTCGTAGCCGAGGACCCGGTGCCCGCGTATGACGCTCACGACCAGGTCGGCGACCTCCCGCGGCGTCTTGCCCACCTCGGCCTTGACCACCGGCCGTTCGACGAGGTCGAGGCCGCTGCCCTGCTGGATGAGGTCCTCCAGCACCATGCCCGCGGAGGGGCTCAGCACGGAGAGGCCGAGCAGCCGGCCGGCGGCGCTGGCACTGGTGATGACCGCGTCGGCCCCGGACTGCTTGAGCAGGGGCGCGTTCTCCTCCTCCCGCACCGCCGCCACGATCTTCGCCCCGCGGTTGAGCTGCCGCGCCGTCAGGGCCACCAGGACCGCCGTGTCGTCACGCTGGGTCGCGATGATGATCTGGCGTGCCTTGTGCACCTCGGCCCGCTTGAGCACTTCGCTGCGGGTCGCGTCCCCCACGATGCCGGCGAAGCCCTCGGCGGTCGCGGCGTCGATCACCTTGGAACTGGGGTCGACCACCACGACCTGCTCCTTCTTCAGGCCCGTGGCGCAGACGGTCCGGATCGCCGACCTGCCCTTCGTACCAAAGCCGATGACAACGGTGTGATCGCGCAACGTGGACCTCCAGCGGGTCAGTCGCCACTCCTCCCGGGTGCGTTCGGTGAGGGCTTCGAGGGTGGTGCCGACCAGGATGATCAGGAACAGCACGCGCAGGGGCGTGATGAGGAGGATGTTGGTGAGCCGAGCGGCGTCGCTGGCCGGCGCGATGTCACCGTAACCGGTGGTGGAGAGGGTGACGGTCGCGTAGTAGAAGGCGTCGAGAAGGTCGACGCCACCGCCGGCGTTGTCGTTGTAGCCGTCCCGGTCGGCGTAGACGATCAGCGCGGTCACGACGAGCACCAGCAAGGCGATGGAGAGCCGCTTGGCGACCTGGCGGAACGGGTGCTCCACCACCTTCCGCGGGAGTTTCACCCGATGGGTCACCAGATGCTCGTCGGCCTGGCGGGCGATCGCGTCCTGGCCCGGAAGTTTCACGTGAAACACACCCCGATTCCTCCGGACGCCCAGGGCAGGTCGATCAGTTCCGCCTCCTGCCCCGGACGTGCGCCGCCGGGCGGTACGACGGCCAGCGCGTCGGCCGCCGCGATGCCGCGCAGCATGGCGGGGCCGTTGTAGTGCAGCGGCACGGCCTCGTCACCGCGCAGGACCACGGGCACGAGCCGGGTGTCGTGCGGGTGCCCGTGCACGGCGTCCCGGAGCGGCATCGTGTACGGCTCCGGGGCCGGGCGGGCCGCGAGGATCCGCAGCAGCGGCTCGGCGAGCGTCAGCAGGCCGGAGACGGCGGCGAGCGGATTGCCCGGCAGGCCGACGAGGTGCTGGGTCTCCGTGGTGCGGGCCAGCAGCATGGGGTGGCCCGGGCGCACCGCGACGCCGTCGACGAGGAGTTCGGCGCCGATCCTGCGCAGGGTGGGGTGGACGTGGTCGACGGGACCCGCCGCGGTGCCGCCGGTGGTGAGGATGACGTCGGCGTCGCAGGTGGTGACGGCCTCGTGCAGGGCGTCGGCGTCGTCGCGGACGCGCCGGACGGCGGTCACCTCGGCGCCGAGTGCCCGCAGCCACGGCGGCAGCATGGGACCGAGCGCGTCCCGGATCAGACCGTCGTGCGGCAGGCCCCGCGTGAGCAACTCGTCGCCCAGGACGAGGACTTCGACGCGGGCCCGGGGGACGGCGGTGACGGTGTCGTAGCCGGCCGCCGCCGCCAGTCCGAGGACGGCCGGGGTGACGAGGGTGCCGACGGCGAGGAGCTGGTCGCCGGCACGGCACTCCTGGCCTCGCGGGCGGATGTCCTGGCCGGGGACGACGTCCCTGGTCGCGGACAGGCGGCCCTTGTCGTCGGTACGGCCGTGTTCGCTGCGCAGGACGGCGGTGGTGTCCGGGGGGATGCGCGCGCCGGTGGCGATCCGCACGGCCTCGCCGTCGGTGAGGGACACGGGGGCGGCGTGCCCCGCGAGGACGCCGTCGTCCCGTACGTGCCAGGGAGCGGGGCCGCAGACCGCCCAGCCGTCCATCGCCGAGGTGTCGAAGGAGGGGAGGTCGGTGAGGGCGTCGAGCGGGGCGGCGAGGGTCAGGCCGAGGGCGGTGTCGAGGGGGACGGAGACCGGGGCACGGCGGGCGGCCCGGATGGCGTGCCGCCCGGCGCGTTCCGCGAGGGCCCGGGCATCGGGCCAGGCGGTGGCGCGATGGCGGGGGTCGGGCCGGGCTGCGGGGTCCGGCTGGTGGGAGGCGCGGGCGCGGTCCGTCCCGCCTCGTGCTGCCGGGTCGGGCAGCTGGCTGCCGTTGCTGTTCCTCACGAGGGCGAGCACCTCCTCGACGTCGAGGTCCTCGGCGTCCTCACCGGCTCGGGCGCCGTGCGGGGTCATCCGGCGTCCGGGTGGGTGTCGGGGGTGGCGTCGGGGGCGACATCGCCCTGCGCGGGCCGCTGCTCGCCGCCGGAGGGCCGGTCCTCAGCGGTGCTCTCCCGCGCCCAGCGGGCGGCGAGGGCCTCGGCCTTGCGGGCGGCCTCGGCGACGGCCTCCGGGCCGCCGCCGGCCTGCGCGGCCGCGTAGCCGACGAGGAAGGTGGTCAGCGGCGCCGCGGGCCGGTCCACACCGTGGGCGGCGTCGCGGGCGAGGTCGAGCAGGCCGCGGGTGTCGACAGCGAGGTCGATCCCCAGTTCGTCCTTGACGGCGGAAATCCATTCATCCAACACGTGCCCATGCTCCCTGATACGTGCCCTGGCGGTGGCGATGTCGTCCCAGGTGTCGCAGTCGAAGGACGCGACGGGGTCGGAGATGCGGGTGAGATCCAGCTCGGCGGTGAGGCGCCGCAGGGGCAGACCGGCGAGGGCGCCGTGCCGGCCGGCGAGGAGCGCGAGTTCCTCACGCAGCCGCGGCGCCCGGTAGGCGGCCACGAGTGGCTGGTCACGGCCGCCGGGGTCGGTCAGCAGCACGCCGTCGCGGCCGCTCGTCCGCAGCGTGCTCAGCATGCGGTCCACGGTCGTCTCGTCCAGGAACGGCAGGTCGGCGGAGAGCACCACGACGTGTTCGGCGGTGGTGTGGCGGAGCCCGGCGTCCAGTGCGGCGAGCGGTCCGCCGCCGGGCGGGTCCTCGCGGGCCCAGGTCACGGGCCGCGCGGTCGGGCGGGGCGCGGCGACCACCACGGTGGTGCGAGCGGTGGCGCAGGCCGCGAGCACCCGGTCGAGCAGGGGCCGCCCGCCCACCCGCACGCCGGGTTTGTCCGCGCCGCCCAGACGCCGGGCGGCACCACCGGCGAGCACGACGGCGTCGTACCGGGCCGGGCCCGCCCCGTGCGCGGGGCCGGTCGCGGCGCCTGGTTCGCCGGGGTGCTGGTACGCGGTCACCCCCCGAGTATGCGGGCCCCCGCGATCACACGGAACGCGGGGGAAGCGACGCGATCACGAAGGCCGGCTCGGACGAGGAACAGGAATCACAGCGTCCGCAGCAGGACCGCCGGCTGTTCCACGCAGTCCGCGACGTACCGCAGGAATCCGCCCGCCACACCGCCGTCGCACACCCGGTGGTCGAAGGTGAGCGAGAGCTGGACGACCTGCCGCACCGCCAGCTCACCCTCGTGCACCCACGGTTTGGGGACGATGCGGCCGACGCCGAGCATGGCGGCTTCGGGGTGGTTGATGATCGGGGTGGAGCCGTCGACGCCGAAGACGCCGTAGTTGTTCAGCGTGAACGTCCCGCCGGTGAGGTCGCCCGGCGTCAGCGTCCCCGTCCGGCCCGCCTCGGTCAGCCGGGCGAACTCGGCGGTCAGCGATTCGGCGTCGCGTGCGTGCGCGTCCCGTACGACCGGGACGACCAGGCCCCGGTCGGTCTGCGCCGCGAAGCCCAGGTGCACCTGGCCGAACCGGACGATCTCCCTGGCCTCGTCGTCGACCGTGGAGTTGAGCTCGGGGAAGCGGGCGAGGGCCGCGGTGCAGATCCTGGCCAGCAGGGCGAGGAGGGAGATCTTCGGGCCGCCGGCCGCGTTCATGGCCGTGCGCGCCCGCATCAGCTCCGTGGCGTCGGCGTCCACCCAGCAGGTGGCGTCCGGGATCTCGCGGCGGCTGCGCGCCAGCTTGTCGGCGACGGCGCCCCGGATGCCCTTGAGCGGGGTGCGGATCTCGGCGGGCGCCGCTGTCGCCGAGGACGCCGGCACGAGCGCCGGGCTCGGCGCCTGCGGCACGGGCGGGTGCGGCTCGGCCGCCGGAGCCGTCGTGGCCCCCCGGCCGGCGGCGCGCAGGGCGTACTCCACGTCCGCCCGCAGGATCAGCCCGTCGGGGCCGGATCCGGTCAGCTCCCGCAGGTCAAGGCCGTTCTGCCGGGCCAGCCTGCGCACCAGGGGCGAGATCACGGGGACGGGTCCGTCCTCCGTCGCGAGGCCGCCCGCCCGCCCGTTCACCGCCGCCGGGGCGCCCGCGGCCTGCGCGTCCACAGGGGCAGCGTCGGCTGCGGTCCGCCCGTTCGCCGTTCCGGCACCGGACTGCCCGGCCGTCGCGGACGCGCCGGACGCCGGCCGCTCCTGCCGGACCCGGCGGCGCCGCGCGGGCGCCTCGGAGGTGCCGTACCCGACCAGGACGTTGCCCGAGCCCTCGGAGGCGTTGCCGTCGGCGGGCTTCTCCCCCACGGCGACCGTGATCAGCGGTGCCCCGACGGGCAGTTCCGTGCCCTCCTCGCCGAAGCGGGCCGTGACCACGCCGCCGTAGGGGCACGGCACCTCGACCATCGCCTTGGCCGTCTCGACCTCGACGACCGGCTGGTCGATGGCGACGACGTCGCCGACCTCGACCAGCCAGCGCACGATCTCCGCCTCGGTGAGCCCCTCCCCGAGGTCGGGCAGCTTGAACTCCAGCACCTGTGCCATCAGCTCTCGGCCTC
This sequence comes from Streptomyces sp. NPDC029044, assembly GCF_040637495.1. Classification (NCBI taxonomy): domain Bacteria; kingdom Bacillati; phylum Actinomycetota; class Actinomycetes; order Kitasatosporales; family Streptomycetaceae; genus Streptomyces; species Streptomyces sp. NPDC029044. Next base: position 296,512 of record NZ_JBEZWN010000003.1, on the reverse strand, counting down.
CCACTGCAGACGCCCCACGGCGTCCAGGATCCGGTCCACACCGGGCAGGTGGTGACGCTCCAGCATCGGCGGCGGGTACGGGATGTCGAACCCGGCCACGCGCAGCACCGGCGCCTCCAGGTGGTGGAAGCAGCGTTCCGTGACCCGGGCCGCGATCTCACCGCCGGGGCCCCCGAAGGAACCCGACTCGTGGACGACGACCGCGCGGCCCGTCCGCCGTACCGAGGCGCACACCGTCTCGTCGTCGAACGGCACCAGGGAGCGCAGGTCGACGACTTCGAGGTCCCAGCCCTCGCCCTTCGCCGCCTCGGCCGCCTCCATGCAGACGGGCACGGAGGGCCCGTAGGTGATGAGCGTGGCGCTCCGGCCCGGGCGCCGCACCACCGCTCGGCCGATGGGTTCGACGGGCGTCGGCTCCTCGGGGTTCCAGGAGTCCTTCGACCAGTACAGCCGCTTCGGCTCCAGGACGACGACCGGGTCGTCGGAGGCGATGGCGGCGCGCAGCAGACCGTAGGCGTCGGCGACGGTGGCGGGCGTGACGACATGGAGGCCCGGAGTCGCCATGTAGTACGCCTCTGAGGAGTCGCTGTGGTGCTCGACGCCGCCGATGCCACCGCCGTAGGGGACGCGGATGGTGATCGGCAGGGGCATCGTGCCGCGGGTGCGGTTGCGCGTGCGGGCCACGTGCGAGATGAGCTGCTCGAACGCCGGGTAGGCGAACGCGTCGAACTGCATCTCCACGACCGGGCGCAGGCCGTACATGGCCATGCCGACGGCGGTGCCGAGGATGCCCGCCTCGGCGAGCGGGGTGTCCGTGCAGCGGTCCTCGCCGAACTCCTTCGCCAGTCCGTCGGTGACGCGGAAGACGCCGCCGAGGGTGCCGACGTCCTCGCCCATGACGTGCACGGCGGGGTCGGCGGCCATGGCGTCGCGCAGCGCCCGCGTGAGGGCCTGGGCCATGGTGGCCGGCTTGACGGCGACGGTGGTCATCGGTGCGTGCCGCCTTCCGGCTCGGTGTCGGCCTCGGCCGCCAGCTCGGCCCGCAGCTGGTCCTGCTGCTCGCGCAGTTGGGGTGTGGGCTCGGCGTAGACGTGGGTGAAGAGGTCCACCGGGTCCAGGGCCGGGTCCTGGTTCATGTGCTCGCGCAGGGCCGCCGCCATGGTCTCGGCGTCCTGGCGGGCGGCTTCGATGCCGGCCTCGTCGAGCAGGCCGCGCCCGGTCAGCTCGCGCTCCAGCAGCCGGATCGGGTCGTGCTCGCGCCAGGTCTCGACCTCGGCGTCGCCGCGGTAGCGGGTGGCGTCGTCGGCGTTGGTGTGGGCGTCGACGCGGTAGGTGATCGCCTCGACGAGGGTGGGGCCGCCGCCCGCGCGGGCGCGGCGCACGGCGTCGGAGAGCACCTCGTGCACGGCGGCGGCGTCGTTTCCGTCGACCAGGCGGCCGGGCATGCCGTAGCCGACGGCCTTGTGGGCCAGCGACGGGGCCGCGGTCTGCTTGGCGAGCGGGACGGAGATCGCGAAGCCGTTGTTCTGCACGAAGAAGACGACCGGGGCCTGCCAGACGGCGGCGAAGTTCAGTGCCTCGTGGAAGTCGCCCTCGCTGGTGCCGCCGTCGCCGACCATGGCCAGCGCGACCACGTCGTCGCCCTTGAGGCGGGCGGCGTGCGCAAGGCCCACGGCGTGCGGCAGCTGGGTGGCCAGGGGGGTGCACAGGGGGGCGACCCGGTGCTCGTGGGGGTCGTAGCCGGTGTGCCAGTCGCCGCGCAGCAGCGTGAGCGCCTCGACCGGATCCACGCCCCGGGCGACCACGGCGAGGGTGTCGCGGTAGCTGGGGAACAGCCAGTCCTGCTCCTTCAGCACCATCGCGGCGGCGACCTCGCAGGCCTCCTGGCCGGTGGTGGAGGGGTAGACCGCGAGACGGCCCTGCTTGGTGAGGGCGGTGGCCTGCGCGTTGTAGCGGCGGCCCTTCACCAGCTGCGCGTACAGCGTCCTCAGCAGCTCGGGGTCGGCCTTCGCGGCCGCCTCGGTGCCGAGGACGCGGTACGGCTCGGCGTCGGGCAGCAACGGCGCGGGATCCGTCCGGGGCTGCCAGGCGGGCGGCGGGGTGGGCTTGTACGCGCCCCGCTGCTCCATGACCGTCATGACGGCACCTCCTCGTGGGAGCGGCTCGAAGAGGCGCGTCGGCTGTGACCCGCCTCACCTACCGATTGTTCGGTCGACGGCGCAATTTGGCTATGGGTGGCCTCAGGCTGTGGACAAACGGTTCTCCACAGCCTGAGATGGACGCAGTACGTCCATGGTAGGGAGGTCGGCGCAGGTGGCATCTGAACAAATGGCCGCGCGGCAGGACGACGGCGGCGTGCCGCCGCCGCCGCGACCTCTGGACGCCATAGATCAGGACATCCTGCGCATGCTCCAGGCGGACGGGCGCGCCTCGATACGGTCGGTCGCCGAGCGGGTCCACGTCTCGCGCGCCAACGCCTACGCCCGCATCAACCGGCTGGTCGAGGACGGCGTGATCCGGGGCTTCGGCGCCCGCGTCAACCACGAACGGGCGGGTCAGGGCACGTCCGCGTACATCACGCTGAAGATCGTGCAGAACTCCTGGCGCACGGTGCGCGAGGAGCTCAGACAGCTGCCCGGGGCCTCCCACATCGCCCTGGTCGGCGGCGACTTCGACGTGCTGCTGCTGGTGCACGTGTCCGACAACCGGGCGCTGCGCGAGCTGGTGCTGACCCGGCTCCAGGCGATCCCGCAGGTGCTCAGCTCGCGCACGCTGCTGGTGTTCGAGGAGGAGGATCTGGAGCCGCAGGGGTGACCGGCCCGGCCCCGCCCGTCAGTCCGAGGCCATCGCGGCGCCGAGCAGCACCGCGAACATCACCGGGAGCAGCGCGCAACCGAGTCCGGTGCCGGCCGCCGCGATCCGCAGCCCGCGCAGGGACCGGCGGTGGGGCAGCACCCAGGCGAGCGCGATGAGGCCGGCCGCCCAGAACAGCACGCCCGAGAAGGCGCCGGGGCCGTCCTGGGCGGCGAACCAGCGGTACTCCAGCGCGAGGAGCGGCAGGCCGGGCAGGGTGGCCACGAGCGGGGCCCGCCACCACGTCCGGTGAGCGGCGGGGGAAGGCGGCGCGTCGTTTCCGGGCATGCGCCCCACCCCATCACCGCGCCACGGCCGGGACATCGTCACGCGTACTCATCCCGCCCAGGCGCGCGTACTCACGCGAAGGGGCCGCCGTCGGACGGCCTCGCGCATGTCGCGTCAGGCGGCCTTGCGCAGGCCTGAGAAGGCCACCTGCACCACCGCGTCGGCCACCTCGCGCTCGTTCATGCCGCGGCCGTCCGGCCGGTACCACTCGACGATCGAGTTGATCATGCCGAAGACCAGCCGGGTCACCAGCCGGACCTCTATGTCGGCGCGCACGTCCCCGTCCGCCGCGGCGGCCTTGAGCAGGTCGGCGACGCGGTGGTCGAAGTCGCGGCGCCGCTCCAGGGCCCACCGCTCGGTGTCGGTGTTGCCCCGCACGCGCAGCAGCAGGGTCACGTAGGGCAGTTCGGTGATGAGCACCTCGACCATGCGCCGGACGACGTACTCCAGGCGGTCGGCGGCACGCCCCACGCGCGCGTGCTCCTCGTCGAGGATCCCGAAGAGCCCGTCCAGGGCCCGGCTCACGGCCCGGCGCAGCAGCTCCTCCTTGCCGGCCACGTGATGGTAGATCGACGACTTGGAGATGCCGGCCGCCTTGGAGAGGTGCTCCATGGAGGTGCCGTCGTAGCCACGCTCGTTGAACACCCGGACGGCGACGGACAGCAACGTGTCCGGGGTGTAGGTGTCGCGCTTGGCGGTGGTCATGAGGCGGTGCCTTCCCGCGGGTCGGGGGCGTGGGCGTGGCGGTACAGCGCCAGGGACGGCGCGTAGCGGCCCGAGGGATCGCGCCGGTGCAGGTCGTCCAGGAGCACGTAGGCCCAGGTGCGGCCGAGGCGGCGGCTCCACTCGAAGGGGCCCAGGGGGTAGTTGACACCGAGGCGCATCGCGGTGTCGATGTCCTCCTCGGTGGCCACGCCCTTGGCGACCGCGTCGTGCGCCAAGTCGATGATCCGCGCGACCGTGCGGGCGACGATCATGCCGGGCATGTCGCCGATGAAGCTGACCTGCTTGCCGAGCGCCTGGAAGAGGCCGGCGGCCTCGGCGATGGCCTGCGGGGAGGTGTCCTGGGAGGCGGACAGGGCGATCCGGGTGGCCCGGCGGTAGTCCAGGGCGAGGTCGAAGTAGACGAGGTCGCGGTACTCCACGGCGGTCTGCCCGTCGGCGAGGACGAGCCGGCCGCCGCTCGGGAGCAGCAGACACGCCCCCTGATCCTCGTCGTCGCTCTCGTCGCGGACCGGGATGCCCGCCTCCCCGATCATCGCGAGCAGCTCGGCGGCCGGCCCCAGGTCGCCCTCGGCGACGACGTACGCGGGCGGCTGCCGCCGCTCGGCGGTGTCCGGCTCGGGGCGCTCGGCGCCGTCGCGGTGGTCGTACCAGCCGTGGCCGGTCTTGCGGCCGAGCCGGCCGGACTCGACTAGGCGGCGCTGGGCGAGGGACGGCGTGAAGCGCACGTCGTGGGAGAAGGACTGCCACACCGACTGCGTGACGGACTCGTTGACGTCCTGGCCGATCAGGTCGGTCAGCTCGAACGCGCCCATCCGGAAGCCGCCCGACTCACGCAGCACGGCGTCGATGGTGGCCGGGTCGGCGCCCTGCGCCTCGTAGACCGCGAAGGCCTCGGCGTAGAAGGGCCGGGCGATGCGGTTGACGATGAAGCCCGGGGTGTCCGCGCAGGCCACCGGCGTCTTGCCCCAGGCCCGGGCGGTCTCGTACGCGCGCGTGGCATGGGTGACGTCGGTGGCGAACCCGGAGACGACCTCGACCAGCGGCAGCAGCGGAGCGGGGTTGAAGAAGTGCAGGCCGACGAAGCGGCCGGGGGCGCGCAGGGCGCCGCCGATGGCGGTGACGGACAGCGACGAGGTGTTGGTGGTGAGCAGGCAGTCGTCGGAGACGATGCCCTCCAGGTCGCGGAACAGCGCCTGTTTGACGTCCAGGCGCTCCAGGACCGCCTCGACGACCAGGGCGCAGTCGGCGAGCTCGGCGAGGTTCTCGGCGGGCAGCAGCCGGGCGCGGGCGGCGTCCCGGTCGGCGCCGGTGAGCCGGTCCTTCTCGACGAGCCGGTCCAGCCGGGCACCGATCGCCTCGGCCGCCTTCCGGGCCCGCCCCGGGGCGGTGTCGTACAGCCGTACGGGATGGCCCGCGACCAGCGCGACCTGGGCGATTCCCTGGCCCATGGTGCCGGTGCCGACGACGGCCACGGGGCTGCTGAGGTCGAGTGCTGTCATGTGCGCGATCCTCCCGCACGGGGTTTTCCACAGATGCGGCGGACCCCCTTGAACCGACCGATCGTTCGGTTACTCTAGCTCTGTCCGAGTGTTCCTGCCCAGGTTTCTGCCCAGGTCATGAACTCGACGAAGAGTTCTTGAGACGAGGAGATGGTCACCCATGACCGCCGCACTCTCGGCGCACGAGCTGATCGCCCGGCACCGGTCCACCCTCGACCAGGCGCTGGAAGCGATCCGCACGCGCGCGTACTGGTCCCCGCACCCCGAGCACCCGAAGGCCTACGGGGAGAACGGCAGCCTGGACGCGGCGGCGGGCAAGGCCGCCTTCGACGCCCTGCTCGGCTCCCGCCTCGACCTCGGCCAGCCCGGGACGGACGACTGGGTGGGCGGCGAGACGTCCCCCTACGGCGTCGACCTGGGCGTGACCTATCCGCACGCGGACCTCGACGTGCTGCTGCCCGCCATGAAGGCCGGACAGCGGGCCTGGCGCGACGCGGGCGCGGAGCAGCGCGCGGTGGTCTGCCTGGAGATCCTCAAGCGCATCAGCGACCGGACGCACGAGTTCGCCCACGCCGTCATGCACACCTCCGGCCAGGCCTTCATGATGGCGTTCCAGGCGGGCGGGCCGCACGCCCAGGACCGCGGCCTGGAGGCCGTGGCGTACGCCTACGTGGAACAGGTGCGCACGCCCGACAACGCCGAGTGGACCAAGCCGCAGGGCAAGCGCGACCCGCTGGCCATGAACAAGCAGTTCACCCCGGTCCCGCGCGGCATCGCCCTGATGATCGGCTGCAACACCTTCCCGACGTGGAACGGCTACCCGGGCCTGTTCGCCTCCCTCGCCACCGGCAACGCCGTCCTCGTCAAGCCCCACCCGCGCGCGGTACTGCCGCTCGCGCTCACCGTGCAGGTCGCGCGCGAGGTGCTCGCGGAGACCGGCTTCGACCCGAACCTGATCGCGCTGGCCGCCGAGCGCCCCGGCGAGGGCATCGCCAAGACCCTCGCCCTGCGCCCCGAGATCCGCATCATCGACTACACCGGCTCGACCGAGTTCGGCGACTGGCTGGAGGCCAACGCCCGCCAGGCGCAGGTCTACACGGAGAAGGCCGGCGTCAACACGGTCGTCGTCCACTCCACGTCCGACTACAAGGGCATGCTCGCCAACCTGGCCTTCTCGCTGTCCCTGTACAGCGGCCAGATGTGCACGACCCCGCAGAACCTGCTGGTCCCCCGCGAGGGCATCACCACGGACCAGGGCCCCAAGTCCTACGACGAGGTGGTCGCGGACCTCGCCAAGTCGGTGGACGGCCTGCTGGGCGACGACGCCCGGGCCAACGCGCTGCTCGGCGCGATCGTCAACCCAGACGTGAAGGCCCGGCTGGAGGCCGCGGCGGGGCTGGGCGAGGTCGCCCTGGCCTCCCGCGAGATCACCAACCCGGACTTCCCGGGCGCGGTCGTCCGCACACCGGTGATCGTCAAGCTGGACGGGGCCAAGCCGGACGACGAGGCCGCGTACATGAGCGAGTGCTTCGGGCCGGTGTCCTTCGCCGTGGCCGTCGACTCGGCCACCGACGCGGTGGAGCTGCTGCGGCGGACCGTCCGGGAGAAGGGCGCGATGACCGTCGGGGCGTACACGACCGACGCGGAGGTCGAGCGGGACGTGCAGGAAGCCTGCCTGGAGGAGGCGGCACAGCTGTCGCTGAACCTCACGGGCGGGGTGTACGTGAACCAGACGGCCGCGTTCTCCGACTTCCACGGGTCCGGTGGCAATCCGGCGGCGAGTGCGGCGCTGTGTGACGGGGCGTTCGTCGCCAACCGGTTCCGGGTGGTCGAGGTGCGGCGGGACGCCTGAGCACTCGGGGGTGCGGTGATCGTGCGTCTGCCGGCGCGTAGGGGCTTGTCGCGCAGCTCCCCGCTCCCCTAAAGGGACGCCCCGAAACTCCAGTGGTAGAGGGTCATCGCCACGCTCGTCGCCAAGTTGTAGCTGCTGACCTGGGGGCGCATCGGGAGGGACAGGAGATGGTCGGCCCGGGCGCGCAGCTCGGCCGACAGGCCCGTGCGCTCGGAGCCGAACGCGAGGACGGCGTCGTCCGGGAGCTTGACGCCCCGGATGTCGTCGCCCTCCGGGTCCAGGGCGAACAGCGGGCCGGGCGGCAGCTCGTCGGCGGTCAGCCGCTCCACCGTCGTCGCGAAGTGCAGTCCCGCCCCGCCGCGCACGACCGTGGGGTGCCAGGGGTCGACCGTCCCGGTCGTCACCACACCGGTCGCCCCGAAACCGGCCGCCAGGCGGATCACCGCACCCGCGTTGCCCAGGTTGCGCGGGTTGTCGAGGACCACGACCGGGGCCGTGCGGGGCGTGCGGGCCAGTTCCGCGAGGTTCGACTCCCGGGAGGGCCGTACCGCGAGCGCCGCCACCGCCGTCGGGTGCGGGCGGGGCACGAACGACGTGTACGTCCCGTACGGCACCTCCGTCAGCAGCCCGGCCAGCGCGTCCCGTACGTCTGGGGCCAGTTCCTCGGCCAGGGCCAGTGCGGCGGCCCGGTCCGCGGTGACCGCCACCGGCACCTCCGCACCGAAACGCAGCGCGTGCTTGAGGGCGTGGAACCCGTCGAGCAGCACGGTGTCGCCGGCGAGCCGGTGCCAGCGGGTCACGGGGTCGGTCATGCCCCGGAGCCTACGTGCTCGGCGTCGGGGTTCTCACGGGCACGCTGCCCGGGCAGGGTCACACGCCCGCCCCGGCGCGCGAGCCGGTCACGCGCCCGTGCCGCCCGGCAGCCCAGGCGGCGCAGGAAGCCCGTCGGCAGGAACACCGCGTCCGCCGCGATCATCGCCAGCGAGAAGAACGGCAGACCGAGGACCACGGCGATCACGGCGTGCTCGGTCATCATCACCGCCAGCAGGACGTTCTTCACCCGCCGGTTGAACAAGGTGAACGGGAAGGCGACCTGCACCAACACCGTCCCGTAGGTCACCAGCATCACCATCGTGCCGCTGGCCGACAGCAGATCGGCGAGCGCCGGCCAGGGCGAGAAGTACTCCAGGTGGAGCGGGTAGTAGACCGCGGTGCCGTCCTGCCAGCGAGAGCCCTGGACCTTGTACCAGCCGGCCGTCGCATAGATCAGGCACGCCTCGGCCATGATCACGAGCAGCGCGCCGTTGTGCACGATGTTGCCGATCACGTCCAGCAGGATCCGCGGCTCACCGGTCCCGGCCCGGCGACCGACCAGCCACCACAGCGCCTGCACCACCCACACCGTCCACAGCAGCGCCGGTATCAGCCAGTCGCCCTGCATCCGGCCGACCAGGGTCACCGCGGCCAGCACGACCCCGAGCACGCCCCACAGGGCCGGTCCGGTCCGGTCCGTGACCCGCTCACCCCGCGCGCGCGCCGCCCGCTCCCGCACGGCCCGACGGGCGTCCAGCGACCACACCTGGGCACACCGCGTGAAGACCAGGTAGATCGACATCAGGTGCAGCACGTTGTCGCCGCCGTCGCCCATGAAGACGCTGCGGTTCTGCAACGACAGCACACCGACCATGAACAGCACCGACATGGTGCGGGTGCGCCAGCCCAGCATCAGCAGGGCGCTGGAGAGGACCCCGAGCGCGTAGACGATCTCGAACCAGACCCGGCCGTCCGACCACATCAGCGTGGTGAAGGAACCGTTGGATGCGATCAGCTGCTGGGCGAGATCCCAGCTCCAGGGTCCGTCGGGACCGTACAGCTCGTGGCGGTGGGGGAGCTCACGGAGCAGGAACAGCAGCCAGGTGGCGCTGAAGCCGATGCGGACGACGGCCGTCTGGTAGGGGCCCAGGGCGGCCTCGGTGACGCGGGCGATGGCGCCCGAGACGGCCAGCGAGAAGCGGTTCACCGCACCCCTCCCGCGGCCTCGTCCTGCGGGACCCTCCACCACGGCAGCTCCCGGTAGGACGGCGTCGTGGAGACCTTCTCCCGGCTCCACTCGGGCGGCGGCACGTTGCTGGTCCGGGAGCGCACCTGCACCCGCTCGATGACTCCGGAGCCCCCGGTCGCGGCCCGTATCGCGTCGTCACGGTCGAGGCGCAGCACCATGATCCGGCGAAGGTACGACTCCGAGAGCGAGCCGCGCAGGCCCACCGGTCGGTTCTCGCCGTCGTGCGTGGCGACGTAGAAGTCCCAGGCGCGGCGCAGCTCGTTCTGCTGGGTGTGGCTGGGCAGCAGGTTGCCGTCGATGGCGCGGCCGTCCTCGGCGGACAGGTCGTACCAGCCGGTGGTGAGCGTCATGCCGTCCGGCCCCCGGATCCCGGCGCGGACCTGGATCGAGATGTTCTGCTGGAGCGGGTTCGGCGCGAAGAGCTTCCAGTTCTGCTCGAACTCCGGATAGATCCAGTCGTCCACGGCCTTGCCGTGCGCCTTGGTGACCGTGTTCGCCGGCGCGACGTGCAGGAACGTCATCCCCAGATGCACGCACACTCCTACGGCGACGACCGCCAGCGCCAGGGCTACCGCGATCCGGTAGCGGAGGGAGAGTGCGGCGACGCCGGTGCGGGCTTCGCCGAGGGGGCAGGAAACCGACGGCTCAGACCGCTCGGACGACCCGGGCGACTCGACGAGCCCGGAAGGCCACACCGACCCTGACCACACGGGCGACTCGACGAGCCCGGGAGGCCCCACCGGCCCGGACCGCACGGCGGGATCAGCAGCGCCGGACGGCACACCCAGACCGGCGCCCCCGAACGGCCCGACCGGATCGGCGCCCGCGGAGGACTCGACCGGGTCGGCGCCCGCGGAGGGCTCGACCGGATCGGCGCCCGCCGAGCGCTCGACCGGATCGGCTGTCCCGGAGGGCCCGATCGGATCGGCTGTCCCGGAGGACTCGACCGGATCGGCGTCCCTGGAAGACTCGACCGGATCGGCGGACTCCGCCGGTGCGCCCCGCTCCTCGGGCGGGCCCGGTCGGCTCGGCGCGTCCGGCCGGCTCGGCGCGTCCGGCCGGCTCGGCGCGTCCGGCCGGCTCGGCGCGTCCGGCCGGCTCGGCGCGTCCGGCCGGCTCGGCGCCTCCGGACCGTGCCGGACGTCAGGACCGTGCCGGGCGTCCGGGCCGTGCCGGGCGTCCGGGCCGTGCCGGGCGTCCGAGCCCTCGTCGTACGCGTCCATTCCGCCCCGTTCCACGATCCCGGTCCGTCGTTCCGCCCGCCCGGCCGCGAGGGCGTCGTACCGCCCGCGCGGCACTGCGCGGCGTCGGCACGGGCACGGTACTCAGGACGCCAACCCGGGCACAGCCCCCTGCCCGCCGGTCCCGCCGTGGCCGTCGCCACACCGCGGAGGCCGACCGTACGGCGAGCGCGACCGGTCGAAGCCGCGGTCCCCCTGGCCCACAGGGGACCCCCGCAGGTTATCCACAGGGCGCCCCGGCCGGTCGTCCATGAGAGTGACACCCTACGGCGCCCGCCCGTACACCCATTCCCTTCTTCTAGAACCTGTTCTATCTTGACGCCCCGTCAGCTCACCGGGATCGCCGGAAGGACAGGCACCGTGGACTTCACCTTCACCGAGGAGCAGCAGGCGGCAGCCGAGGCGGCGAGGGGCGTGTTCGCCGGGGTCACGCCCGACGCCGTGCCCAGCCCGGCCCTCACCTCCGGCGCCGTCGCCGATACGTACGACCAGGCCCTGTGGGCCACACTCGCCGACGCGGACCTGCTGAGCCTGCTGCTCGACACCCGGTACGGCGGGGCCGGACTGGACGCCATCGCCTTGTGCCTGGTGCTGCGGGAGTCGGCGCGGGTCCTGGCCAGGGTGCCCCTGCTGGAGAGCAGCGCGGCGGCGGCAGCCGTCCAGGCCTACGGCGGCGAAGAGGCGAAGGCGGACCTGCTCGCCCGGGCCGGCCGGGGCGAGACCGTGCTGACCGTCGCCGCCCACGGCCGCACCGGCCACGACCCGGCCGAGCAGGCGGTGACCGCCCGGCAGGACGGCGGCACCTGGGTGCTCGACGGGGTCCAGACCGCGGTGCCGTGGGCCCATGATGCGGACGTCACGCTCGTCCCGGCGCACACCGAGGTCGGCCGGACCGTGCTGGCCCTGGTGCCGCGCGGCCACGAGGGAACCGTCCTCGCCGAGCAGTTCTCCACCAGCGGCGAGCGGCTCGGCGAGCTGCGGCTGGAGTCGGCACGGCTCGCCGCCCGCGACGTGATCGACGCCGACGGGGCGTGGGAGTGGCTGCGGGATCTGCTGGCCACCGGGACGTGTGCGCTGGCCCTCGGCCTCGGGGAGCGCGTCCTGCGGATGACCGGGGACTACACGGGCAAGCGGGAGCAGTTCGGGTTCCCGATCGCGACCTTCCAGGCCGTCGCCGTGCAGGCCGCCGACCGCTACATCGACCTGCGCGCGATGGAGGCCACGCTGTGGCAGGCCGCGTGGCGGATCTCCGCCGGGGCCCCGGGTCCGCTGCCCGCCGCCGGGGACGTGGCCGTCGCGAAGATCTGGGCGTCGGAGGGCGTACGCCGGGTCGTGCAGACCGCGCAGCATCTGCACGGCGGCTTCGGCGCCGACGTCGACTACCCCCTGCACCGCTACCACGCCTGGGCCAAGCACCTGGAACTGTCACTCGGCCCGGCGTCCGCACACGAAGAGGCCCTGGGGGACCTCCTGGCGACCCACCCACTGGCCTGACGAGAACGGGCGGGTCCAGCACGTCCGGGCGGAACTACACGTCCGGGCGGAACTAGAGGACGAACCCCTGCTGCCCGTCGTCCGTCACGACGGGACGGCCCACCGCCTCCCACACCTGCATGCCGCCGTCGACGTTCACGGCGTCGATGCCCTGCTGGGCCAGGTACATCGTGACCTGGGCGGACCGTCCGCCGGAGCGGCAGATCACATGGACCCGCCCGTCCTGCGGGGCGGCCTCGGCCAGCTCGCCGTAGCGGGCGACGAACTCGCTGATGGGGATGTGCAGCGCCCCTTCGGCATGACCGGCCTTCCACTCGTCGTCCTCCCGGACGTCCAGCAGGAAGTCGCCGTCCTTGAGGTCCGCGACCGCGACCGTGGGCACACCAGCTCCAAAACTCATGCGTCCGACGCTACCGGAACCGGCCAGTGCCCCGACCGGGGCACGGCTCAGACCTGGCCCTCGCTCTCGCCCTGACCCTCGCCCTGACCCTGGCCCTGCCCTTCGTCCTCGCCGAGCAGCGCGGCCAGCTCCGTCTCGCGTTCGGTGACCTGGGAGAGCAGGCCCTGCCCGATCTCGTCCAGGAGCCGGTCCGGGTCGTCCGGGGCCAGCTGGAGCATGTGGCCGATGGCGCTGTCCTCCAGTTCCCTGGCGAGCAGGCCGAGCAGCTCCTTGCGCTGGGCGAGCCATTCGAGCCGGGCGTAGAGCTCCTCGGCGCGGCTCGGGCCCCGCTTCAGCTCGGGTCCCTTGGCCCACTCCTCGGCGAGTTCACGCAGCTCGGCCTCGTCGCCCCGGGCGTAGGCGGCGTTGACCCGCGTGATGAACTCCTCGCGCCGCGCGCGCTCCTTCTCCTCCTGGGCCAGGTCCGGGTGGGCCTTGCGGGCGAGGTCGCGGTAGAGCTTGCGGGCCTCCTCGCTGGGGCGGACCCGCTGCGGGGGCCGGACCGGCTGGTCCGTGAGCATCGCGGAGGCCTCCGGGAACAGACCGCTGCCGTCCATCCAGCCGTGCAGCAGATCCTCGACGCCGGGGATCGGGGCGAGCCGGGCCCTGGCCTCCTCCGCCCGCTGGCGGTCCGCGGGGTCGCCGCTGCGGGCGGCTCTGGCCTCCAGGATCCGGGCGTCCAGCTCCTCGAGCCGGGCGTAGAGCGGGCCGAGCTTCTGTTCGTGCAGCCGGGAGAAGTTCTCGACCTCGACGCGGAAGGTCTCCACCGCGATCTCGTACTCGATCAACGCCTGCTCGGCGGCCCGCACGGCCCGCTCCAGCCGCGCCTCGGGCCGGGCGGCGTCGCCACCATCCTGCTCAGCTTCCGGGGTCGTCACCCGACCAGCCTAGGTGACGGCCCGACCCCGTCCACGCCCCGAGGGCAGCCCCGGCCGGACGAACCCGACGGACGGCGCCACTTCCGACGCCCCCGGCCCCAGCCACAGCCCCCGGCCACGTCCGGCGATCCCCAGCCACAGCCCCCGGCCACGTCCGGCCATCCGCGGCCACAGCCCCCGGCCACATCTGGCGATCCGCGGCCGCAGCCCGCGCCGGCACCGACACCGGTACCCGCACCCGCACCCGCACCCGCAGCCTCACTGAACCGGGAACCCCCAGCCCCACCCCCGCAGCCTCACTGAACCGGGAACCCCCACCCCGCAGACGCCCACACAGGCAGCCCGCACCCCGCAGCCGCCCACACGGGCAGCCCGCAGCCCGCAGCCCGCCACCCGCGCTTGCCCGCAACCCGCGCTCAAAGCCCGCTGGCCCTACACCCCCACCTCCGCGGCCACCTTCCTCGCCCGCACTCCGGCCACCAGATCCGCGTGATCCGCCTCGGTCCGGTCGGCGTAGGCCACGGCGAAGTCCGCCATCGCCTCGTCAAGCTCCTCGTTCTTCCCGCAGTACCCGGCGATGAGTCTCGGATCGGCGCTGTGTGCGTGCGCGCGGGCCAGGAGCGCCCCGGTCATGCGGCCGTAGTCGTCCATCTGGTCGGCGGCCAGCGCGGCCGGGTCGACGCTGCCCTTGCGGTTGCGGAACTGGCGGACCTGGAAGGGGAAGCCGTCGACCGACGTCCAGCCCAGCAGGTTGTCGCTCACGACCTGCATCCGCTTCTGGCCCATCACGACCCGCCGCCCTTCGTGACCGGCCTCCGGTGCCTCGAAACCGGCCTTCACCAGATGCGGTACCAGCGCCGACGCCCGCGCCTCCTTCACCTGGAGCACCAGCGGCTCGCCCCGGTGGTCGAGGAGCAGCACGACGTAGGACCGGGTGCCGACACTGCCCGTGCCGACGACCCGGAAGGCCACGTCCTGCACCGCGTACCGGGCGAGGAGCGGCAGGCGGTCCTCCTGAAGGGTGCCGACGTATTCCTCCAGGGACGCCGCCACCGCCGCGGCCTCGGCGTCCGGGACCCGCCGCAGCACCGGCGGGGCGTCGACGAAGCGGCGCCCGCCGTCTTCGGTCGCCTCGGTCGACTTGGCCGCGAAGCGGCCGCTGGTGTTGTGCCGGGCCTTCTCCGAGACCCGCTCCAGCGTTCCGAGCAGATCATGGGCGTCCGCGTGGGAGACGAGCTCCTCGTCCGCGATGGCGTTCCACGCGTCCAGCACCGGGAGCCTGGCCAGGAGCCGCATGGTCCTGCGGTAGGCGCCCGCCGCGTCGTAGGCCGCCTTGCGGCACTGGTCCTCGTCGGCGCCCGCCACCCGGCCCGCGAGCACCAGGGAGGCGACGAGACGCTTGAGGTCCCACTCCCAGGGGCCGGGCACCGTTTCGTCGAAGTCGTTCAGGTCGATGACCAGGCCGCCGCGCGCGTCGCCGTACAGGCCGAAATTGGCGGCGTGGGCGTCGCCGCAGATCTGGGCCCGGATCCCGGTCATGGGCGTGCGCGCCAGGTCGTACGCCATGAGGCCCGCCGCTCCGCGCAGGAACGCGAACGGGGTGGCGGTCATGCGGCCGACCCGGATCGGGGCCAGCTCGGGCAGCCGCCCACGGCCGGACTCCTCGACGGCGCTCACCGCGTCGGGCCGGGACGCGTCCAGGTCGAGCGTGGCGTGCGCGCCGCGCGGGATCCGCTTGCGCAGGGCCTTGCCCTCGTCCTTGGGCGAGCCCTCGGCCGGCCATTCGGCGAAGCCACGCACCTTGGGCAGCCGGCGCGGCGCCCCGTCCCTCGCCGTGGCCCCGCCCTCGTCCTGAGCTCCAGCCCTGATCATCCCGACCGCCTCCCCCGCACGCGCACGAACATCAACTCGTGCCGACCGTACAACCGGCGGCCGAAACGCGTCAGACCCTGTGGACAACTCCACAGCTGTGCACAACCCCTGCCGGGCGCGTGCGACGGTGGTTCGCTACGCCCCCGACGAGACGGAAGGCACGGCAGGCACGGAAGGCACCGAAGCCTGTACGGCGACGGCCCTTCCCTCCTCCGTCCGTACCTGCTCCAGCAACCGCTCGGCCCGGTCCACCGAGATGTCGAGCCGGGCCAGCACCGCGGGCACGGTGATGCTGGGCAGGAAGTGCTCGAACAGCACGACGACACGGCGCTCCAGATCCTGCCGCTGGCAGCGTAGCTGGGACAGCAGCTGCACCCCGGAGAAGCTGCCGACGAGCAGCTCCGCCGTCTCCGCCACGTCGACGTGCTGCAACAGCTCGCCGTGCGCCTTCGCCTCGGCCAGCAACTGCGTGTTCTGGTCGATCCACATCCGGAAGGCCGGGGTGCGGTCGAGGTCCATGGCCCCTTGGTCGAGGGCGAGTCCCACACTGGCCCGCACCAGCGGTTCGGACCGCAGCCGGCGGGCCATCACCAGGCCGGAGTCGACGAGCTCCTGGAGCTTGCTGGACTGCGGCGGGAGCGCGATCGCGAGTTGCTCCTCGAACACCCCCACCGCCAGCTCCTCCTTGGAGCCGAAGTGGAAGTACAGCGCGCCCTTGGTGACGCCTGCCCGGTCCAGGATCTCGCCGATGGTCGCCGAGGTGTAGCCGCGTTCGTCGAAGACGGCCGCTGCCGCCTCCAGGATGGTCCGCCGGGTGCGGATCGCGCGCTCCTGTCGCGCCATCGGGTGCCTCCTGAGCTTGGTCGATCCCTGTGAAGTCGCTGTGTGGCGAGGGCGCGAGGGGCTGCCCCAGCGGCTTGGCCCACCCTTTGAAAAAAACCGGCTCGTCCGTATCTTAGTCAAGCGTCGATCGCGGCCAGGCAGCCGATCCTGGGGGTTCTCATGCCGCAGACAGCGCCTTTGAGCGCACTCACGGAGGATCAGACCGGAAGCGGGGGCCGTCGGGCAAACGGAACCGCTACGACCGTCGAGAACCCGCCATACCCCGCCGTCCCCCGGCAGGCGGCAGCTCCGGGCCCCACCTCCGCGGAACCCACGCCCTCGACCACCGCCACCGCCACCGCCACCGCCACCGCCACCGAGGAACCCGCGTCCTCGGCGACCGCCCCCGACAAGCCCGCACCCTCGGCGACCGTCTCCGCAGAACCCGCACCCTCGACCACGCCCCCCGAGAAGCCCGCACCCTCGGCGACCGCCCCGGAGGAACCCGCGCCCGGGTCTCCCGCCACCGGCCACACCCCCCACCCGCCCATCACCGCCGTCACCACGGAACTCGCCCACCGCACCACCGAGACGGACGTCTTCCCCGCCCGGTGGGCCCGAATCTCCGACACCCGCTTCCGGTTCACCGCGCACTGGCCGGCCGCCCACCCTTTCTTCGGCCCCGTCGACGTCCGGCACCAGGACCCGATGATCGTGGGCGAAACGTTGCGGCAGGCCTCGATGGTGCTGGCGCACGCCGAGTTCGGCGCCCCGCCAGACACCCACTTCGTCATGTGGGACATGACGGTCGACGTCGACCCGACCGCCCTGCTGCTGGCGGACGCCGCGGAGCCGGTCGAGTTCGACGTCGTCTGCTCGGAGATCCGCCGCCGCGGACGCGGACTGCGCAGCATGCGGACGACGATGGAGTTCCGCCGCGCCGGACGGTTCCTGGCCCGCGGCACCGGAAGCACCGGCTGCACCCCGCCGCGCGCCTACCGCCGCCTGCGGGCGGGCCGGTTGAACGCCCTGAACACACCGGTCCCCCTCCTGGCGGGCATAGCACCGCAGGTCGCGGGACGGTCCCGCGCCGAGGACGTCGTCCTCGCCCCCGCCGACCGCCCCGGCGTCTGGAACCTGCGCGTCGACACCGGCCACCCGGTCCTCTTCCCGCGGCCCAACGACCACGTCCCCGGCATGGTCCTGTTCGAGGCGGCCCGCCAGGCCGCCACCGCCGCGTCCGGCCTGCGCCCCTTCCTGCCGGGCACGCTGACGGCCGAGTTCACCCAGTACGCGGAGCTGCACAGCCCGTGCCGGATCGAGACCGAGGTCATCGACGACCGCCCCGCGGAAGTGACCGTACGGGTCGCGGGCCGGCAGGACGGCGCGTCCGTCTTCACCGCGAGCCTGACCTCCCCCCGGCCGGCGCGGGTACGGTCCCCGTCGTGACGGTGAAGGTTCTGGTCACGGGCGCGAGCGGCTTCGTCGGCAGCCGGGTCGCCGCCGCGGCACAACGGCAACCCGACGTCCACGTACGCCTGTTGTCCCGCCATGCGCCGCAGGGCCCCGAGTACGTCCACGGCGACCTCTGCGCCCCGCCCTCCCTGCGCGGGGTCTGCGCCGACACCGACGTCCTGGTGCACTGCGCCACGCAGGTCGGCGGCGACGCCGAGACCGTCCAGGCGGTCAACGACCACGGCACCCACGCCCTGGTCGAGGAGGCCGTGCGCGCCGGAGTGCGCCGGATCGTGTACGTCAGTACGGCCGCCGTCCACGGCCGGGGCCCCTTCCGCGGCGTACGCCCCGGGGAGGCGCCGATCGCGCCGGCATCACCCACCAGCCGCACCCGGGCCGCCGCCGAACGGTACGTCCTCGACGCGGGCGGCATGGTGCTGCGCCCGCACCTCGTGTACGGCGAGGGCGACCGCTGGGTGATCCCCGGGCTGGTGTGGCTGATGAAGGAACTGTCGGCGACCCTGACCGGCTGCGAGGCGCTCCAGTCGATGATCGACGTCGACACCTTGGGCCGTGCGGTGGTGGCCGCCGCGCTCTCCTCCGCGCCCGGCGGGGGTGTGCACCACGTCAACCATCCCGAGCCGGTGACGGTCGCGGACCTGCTGGCCGCCGTGTCCCGGGAGCTGGGGGAGCCCGGCGGCGGTGCGGCCGTGGACGTCGCCACCGCCCTCGACCGGGCCGCCGGGTCAGCCCCGGCCCTCCATCACCTCGGCATGCTCACCGTCGACCACTGGTTCGTGGACGACGCGTTCTGGAAGGACCTCGGCTGCTCGCCCGGTGAGGGGTTCGCAGCCGCGTTCAGCCGCGCGGCGCCCTGGTACCGCGCGTTCCTCGACGGCCGGAGAGCCTCCTGACCGCCTCGGCCTGCGCGGCGCCTGCACCTGCGCCTGCGCCTGCGCCTGCGCCTACATCTGCGCCTAGACCTCCGTATCCGCCTCCATGTCCGCCTCCGTCTCCGCCTCCGCCTTCTCCGGGGGCGGGCCCGCCGGGCCGCGGCGGCCGTGCAGCAGCACCGGCAGCTCCTCGTGGCCGGTGGAGATGATGGATCGCAGCCGCTTCGGCGGCCGCGCCGGATCAGCCAGTGCCAGCCGCGGGAAGCGCTCGAACAGCGACGTCAGGGCCACGGTCGCCTCTGCCATCGCGAGGGGGCGGCCCAGGCAGTGGTGCACGCCGTGGCCGAAGGACAGGTGGTCGCGGCTGGTGGTGCGCGTGACGTCGAACCGTTCGGCGTCCGGCCCGTGCCGTTCGGGGTCGCGCCCGGCGCCGGCGAAGGAGACCACGAGCGGGTCGCCCTTGGGGATGGTCAGACCCGGCTCGATCTCGATGTCCTCGACGGCGTAGCGCAGGCCCGACATGGCGCCCGGCGCCTCGAAGCGCAGCGACTCCTCCAGCGCGTCCTCCCAGCTGACCTGCCCGGAGCGCACGAGGTCGAGCTGGCCGGGGTGGGCGAGGAGGCTGTGCACGGTGTTGTCGATGAGGTTGACGGTCGTCTCGAACCCCGCGGTGAGCAGCAGGATCAGATTGTCCATCAACTCCTGTTCGCTGAGGCTGCCTTCGTCGCGCGCGGCGATGAGCGCCGTCGTCAGGTCGTCGGCCGGGTGTTCGCGCTTGTGCTGGAGGAACGCGGTCAGCGTGCCATAGAGGTCGACGGCGTTGGCCTGGGCGTCCTCCAGGGAGATCGCCGTGTCGAAGAAGCGGCTGATGATGCGGTAGAGGGCCGCCCGGGGTCCGTCCTGGCCGGGCGGTACGCCGAAGAGTTCGCACACCACCTCGTGCGGGACGGGCGCCGCGAACGCCGCCCGCAGGTCGACGACTTCGCCGTCCGGGATCCGCTCCAGGGCGTCCAGTGCCCGGTCGACGATGTCCTGGACGCGTGGCAGCAGCGCGTCGACGCGGCGCTTGGTGAAGGCGGCGGCCATCGGTTTGCGCAGCCGGGTGTGGTCGGAGCCGTAGGCGGTGACCATGTTGCGCACCGAGACCCAGATGGCGAGCGGCCAGGTGCGGGAGATGTCCCCGTTGATCCAGGCCGGCCAATGCTGGAAGGCGTCCTTGCTCGTCTCGGGTCCGGCCAGGAGCCGCTTGTTCAGCTCCAGGCCGGTGATCCACCACGCCCGTACACCGCCGGGGAGTTCGACCTCCACGGCCGGGCCCTGGGCACGGATGCGGGCTATCTCGCCGTAGAGGTCCTGGCCGGACGGGTCGATCGACAGGAAGGGGCAGGCCTGCTGTGCCATGACTCATCGCTCCTTGGTCCAGAGGCTGGGGGGACCATCGTGCGATCCGGGACCGGAAAAAACTTGGCATCCGGTTTGTTTTGGCCACAGCTTCACCTGCTGTCGGCCACAGCTGGGTGCCTACCGCAGCGCGAGCCCCGCCCTGCCCGCCTCCGCCGGCCCGTCCCCGGCGACCGGTCCGCGCCCCGGCGGACCACTCCCCACCGGTTGATCCGCCGCCGGTTGACCCGCCGGTCGATCCGCCGCCGGTTGACTCCCCGCCGGTCCGATGCCCGCCGGTCTGGTCCCCGCCGGTTCGCTCTCCACCGGTTCGCTCTCCACCGGTTCGCTCCCCGCCGGATCTACCGCCTCTGCCAGCCGAGGCGCCGCCAGGCACGGCAGCAGCAACCGCCACAGATCGGTCAGCGAAGGCCGCGCGAGCCACGCGTGGTCCTCCCGCGCCAGCACCTCGATGCCGGTCGTGGCGGCGAGGACGACGGCGCTGGTGCGCTGCGGCGTCACACCTGCGGAGAGTTCCCCGCTGCGCTCCGCCTCGGCCAGCAGCCCCTGCACGCACTCCCGCCACTCCCGGCGCAGGTCCCGCACCCGCCCGACGGCCCCTTCCACGTTCAGCCGCAGGCCCGCCCGCACCACGACGTCGGCGCACAGCAGCCGGGCGAGGTGGTGCGTGACGTCCACGAGGCGCTGCAGTGCGCAGCCGTCGCCCCCGCGACCACGGACCGCCGCCGCGCACAAGGCTCGGGCGGCGGCGTCCTCGACGGCCTCGGCGACGGCGGCCTTGTCGGCGAAGTGGAAGTGCAGCGCACCGGAGCTGACGCCGGCCCCCGCGCTGATCCGCGCCAGGCCGGCCCCGACGTACCCATGGGCCTCGAACTGCGCGGCCGCCGACCGGATCAGCGCGAGACGGGTCCGGACGGCCCGGTCCTGTTTGGTCACCCGTGGCCCCCCTGCACGGCTCTGATGGCGACGCAATGAAACCAACTCGACGGTTTTTATACAACGCGTCGACGCCCCAAGAGCGCCCTCGCCCTACCAGAGGCCCCAGCCGTCCCAGCGACCCCGACCATCCCGGCGGTCCGGCACCCAGGCACCCAGGCACCCAGGCAAACCCTCCGCGGCGGGCCCCGGGGCAGGACGCCGGCCGCTTATGCCACCCCTGCCACCCCTGCCACCGCTGCCACCCCCGCCGCCCCCGCCACCCCCGTCCCACCAGGCAGAGCGCCAGTAGACTGGGAGGCCGGACCCGCCCGCACCCGGTGACCACCGCCGCCAGGCGGAACCCGAGGCCGCCACCGGAACGATCACGTCGATCGCCCCGCGACCCACCACCCCCTGTCGGCCCTCGTGCCGCGAGCGCTTCAGCTCCCCTCGGCATCGACGGCACCCCCGTCCGAACAAGCACAAAAGACACCCACCCCCCTCACCGTTGCCGCGCGGCCTTCCTCCCCACCCTCCACCTCGCACTCATTCCGTACGGGAGCACTCATGCACCACCCGTCCGGCACCCCGGACGACGACTCCGGCACCCTCTTCGGGCTCGACGCCCTGGGCCCCGGCCCCGCCGTCCCCGGCCCCGCCGTCCCCGGCACGGACCCGTCCTTCCGGACCTCCGCCACAGCCCGCCGGCTGCTGCCCGTGCGGGAGATCTACGCCGAGCCCGCGGCCGCAGCGTCCCCGCGCGGGCGGCAGATCAGCGCCCGGTTCCCCGACGCACAGGTGACCCTGGTCGACTCCCACTGGCGCATCCCCGGCCTGCACGGCAACGAGGGCAACGTCGAGCGCTGGGTGCGCATCAAAGGAGAGACGCTGGTCCTGGGCGAGAAGAAGACCCTCACCACACGCCCCAACGGCCGGTCTGCGGACTGGATCGCCCCCGGCACCTCCAACGGCTGCGCGATGGCCTGCGCCTACTGTTACGTGCCCCGGCGCAAGGGATACGCCAACCCCATCACCGTCTTCACCAACATCGACCGGATCGTCGCCCACCTCGCCAGGCACATCGCCCGGCAGGGGCCCAAGCCCGAGCCGAACCAGTGCGACCCCGAGGCGTGGGTGTACGACATCGGCGAGAACGGCGACTGCTCGGTGGACGCCCTGATCTGCGACAACACCGCGGACGTCGTGCACGCCTTCCGGCAGTGGCCCACCGCCAAGGCGTCCTTCGCCACCAAGTTCGTCAACCCCGGCGTGCTGGCCCTCGACCCCCGCGGCCGCACCCGCATCCGGTTCTCACTGATGCCACCGGACGACGCCCGGCTGCTCGACGTGCGCACCTCACCCGTCGCCGAGCGCATCGGCGCCGCGGCGGACTTCCTGGACGCGGGATACGAGGTGCACTTCAACCTCTCGCCCGTGGTCGTCCGCCCCGGCTGGCAGGACGCCTGGGCCGAGCTGCTCATCCACCTCGACGACGTCCTGCCCCCGCGGGTGAAACAGCAGGCCGCCGCCGAGGTGATCATGCTCACCCACAACCGGGAGCTGCACGAGGTCAACCTCGGCTGGCACCCCCGGGCCGAGGAAGCGCTGTGGCGGCCTGAGCTCCAGCAGGCCAAGCGCTCCGAGAACGGCGCCCTGAACCTCCGCTACCGCAACGAGGTCAAGGCGGAGGCCGTGCACACCCTGCGCGCCCTGATCGACCACCACGCGCCCTGGCTGCGCGTGCGCTACGCCTTCTGAACCAGAGGAGCGCCGCCGCCGGCCCCGCCGACGACGCCAGGCCCCACCCGTGAGTTAGCTCACGCGTCACGGTCTCCCGTACGACCTGGCCGGGCAGCTGTGTGATGTTTCACAACGGTCCTGGAAACGAGAAACGGGCCCCTGCGATGACTTCTGTCACCTGCAGAGACCCGTGTCTCATGGTGCGCGAGGGGGGAGTTGAACCCCCACGCCCTTGCGGGCACTGGAACCTGAATCCAGCGCGTCTGCCTATTCCGCCACCCGCGCATTGGGTGTGTCCTGGGCGTCTGCCCCTTGCGGGCCGGCGCCTTCCGACACCCAGAACACTAGCACGCTGGAAGGGGTGGGTTCACATCCCTTATTGCCGCAGGCAGACACCTCGACGAACCATCGATGCCCCTGCCACGTATCAAGGCGTACCGGTTCACGTATCAACCTCGTACCGGTACCGGCCGTCTCCGCAGGAGGGGGTCGGGGTCCACAGTCAGGTGCGGGACACTGGTCTTCCACCGCCTCTACGATCCTTGGCAGGCATACACGAGGCGGTTACGCGCAGCAGTACCACCGGAGGAGTTCGAAGAGGAGCTCCACAGGGAACTTCGTCATGCGTCGACACCGTCGGCGGTGCTGACAGGGGGAACCAGCCGATCGAGCGGCGCGTGGATACGATCAGTAAGCAGTACCAGCCAAGCGGCCCGCAGGGCAGTACACAGGACGGCAGCCAAGGAGGAGGTGCCCCATGGGAGTCCTGAAGAAGTTCGAGCAACGTCTCGAAGGTCTGGTCAACGGCACCTTCGCCAAGGTCTTCAAGTCCGAGGTCCAGCCCGTGGAGATCGCGGGAGCGCTCCAGCGCGAGTGCGACAACAACGCCACCATCTGGAACCGGGACCGCACGGTCGTGCCCAACGACTTCATCGTCGAACTGAGCACGCCCGACTTCGAGCGGCTCAGCCCCTACTCCGGCCAGCTCGGCGACGAGCTCGCCGGCATGGTGCGCGACTACGCCAAGCAGCAGCGCTACACCTTCATGGGCCCGATCAAGGTGCACCTGGAGAAGGCGGACGACCTAGACACCGGCCTGTATCGGGTGCGCAGCCGTACGCTCGCCTCCTCCAGCAGCCAGCAGGGCGGCCCGGGAGGCGGCGGCGCCGCACCCGCCGCCCCGCAGGGCGGCCGTCCCGGCGGCTACGGCTACCCGCCCGCCGCGGCACCCTCCGGCGCCCCGCCCATGCCGTCCGCGCCGCCGCCCGGCGGCCGTCCCGGCGGCTACGGCTACCCGCCCGCCGCGAGCGGCCAGCGGCCCCCGGCCGCCCCGGCCGCCGGCGGACGCACCCGCCACTGGATCGAGATCAACGGCACCCGCCACCAGATCTCCCGCGCGACGCTGGTGATGGGCCGCAGCACCGACGCCGACGTGCGGATCGACGACCCCGGCGTCTCCCGCCGGCACTGCGAGATCCGGACCGGAACGCCCTCGACGATCCAGGATCTCGGATCCACCAACGGCATCGTGGTGGACGGGCAGCACACCACCCGCGCTACGCTCCGCGACGGCTCGCGGATCGTCGTGGGCAGCACCACCATCATTTACCGGCAAGCCGAAGGGTGAAGCGGGGGCAATGTCAGAGCTGACCCTCACGGTCATGCGGCTGGGTTTCCTGGCCGTACTGTGGCTGTTCGTGATCGTGGCCGTGCAGGTCATCCGCAGCGACCTCTTCGGTACGCGCGTCACCCAGCGCGGTTCGCGCCGGGAGGCGGGCCGCCAGCAGCAGCAGGCCGCCGCCGCCCGCCAGGCGCCGCCCCAGCAGCGCCAGCAGCCCGCCGGCGGCCGGCGCGGCCGTAACGCCCCCACCAAGCTCGTCGTGACCGAGGGCACCCTCACCGGCACCACGGTCGCGCTCCAGGGCCAGACCATCACCCTGGGCCGCGCGCACGACTCGACGATCGTGCTGGACGACGACTACGCCTCCAGCCGCCATGCCAGGATCTACCCGGACCGCGACGGCCAGTGGATCGTCGAGGACCTCGGCTCCACCAACGGCACGTACCTGGACCGGTCCCGGCTGACGACTCCCACACCGATTGCGCTGGGCGCGCCGATCCGCATCGGCAAGACCGTCATCGAGCTGCGGAAGTAGTGCTACATCATGGATAGGCGCGAGCGGAGCGAGCACGCAGTGGCGGGCCCCACCCCGGCCCCCCGCGCGCTCCCGACCGGAGGGTGGGCAGTGTGGCTCGACACGACCGGCTGTACCCGGAGCCGACAGGCGAGGTGCGCATGAGTCTGTCACTGCGCTTCGCGGCCGGATCGCACAAGGGCATGATCCGGGAGGGCAACGAGGACTCCGGATACGCCGGCCCGCGCCTGCTCGCCATCGCCGACGGCATGGGCGGCGCCGCGGCCGGTGAGGTCGCCTCCTCCGAGGCCATCTCCACCATCGTCGCCCTCGACGACGACGTCCCCGGCTCCGACATCCTCACCTCCCTCGGCACAGCGGTGCAGCGCGCCAACGACCAACTGCGCTCGATGGTCGAGGACGACCCCCAGCTGGAGGGCATGGGCACCACCCTGACCGCCCTGCTCTGGACGGGCCAGCGCCTCGGCCTGGTCCACGTCGGCGACTCCCGCGCCTACCTGCTCCGCGACGGCGTCCTCACCCAGATCACCCAGGACCACACCTGGGTGCAGCGCCTGGTCGACGAGGGCCGCATCACCGAGGAAGAGGCGACCACGCACCCGCAGCGCTCGCTGCTGATGCGCGCCCTCGGATCCGGCGACCACGTCGAACCGGACCTGTCCATCCGCGAGGTCCGCGCCGGCGACCGCTACCTCATCTGCTCCGACGGCCTGTCCGGCGTGGTGTCCCACCAGACCCTGGAGGACACCCTCGCCAGCTACCAGGGCCCCCAGGAGACCGTCCAGAACCTCATCGAGCTCGCACTGCGCGGCGGCGGCCCGGACAACATCACCGTCATCATCGCCGACGTCCTCGACCTCGACACCGGCGACACCCTCGCTGGCCAGCTGTCCGACACCCCCGTCGTCGTCGGCGCCGTCGCCGAGAACCAGCACCAGCTGCACGACAACGGCATCATGCAGACCCCCGCCGGCCGCGCCTCCGGTCTCGGCCGCCACGGCCACGGCGGCGGAGGCGGCGAATTCGGCCCGCCCGGCTCCGGCGACACCACCGGCTACATCCCCGCGGACGGCTTCGACTACGGCGACGACGACTTCACCAAACCCCGCAAAAAGGGCCGCTGGCTGAAGAGATCCTTCTACGGCGTCCTCGCACTCGCCCTCATCGGCGGCGGCCTCTACGGCGGATACCGCTGGACGCAGACGCAGTACTACGTCGGCGCCGAGGACGAACACGTCGCGCTGTACCGGGGCATCAGCCAGGACCTGGCCTGGGTCTCGCTCTCGAAAGTCGAAAAGGACCACCCCGAGATCGAACTCAAGTACCTGCCGCCCTACCAGCAGAAGCAGGTCGAGGCCACCATCCCCGAAGGCGGCCTGAAGAACGCCCAGGCGAAGATCCAGGAACTGTCGGTGCAGGCCTCCGCGTGCAAGAAGGAAGCGCAGCGGCGCGAAGCCGAGAGCAAGAACAACTCCAAGACCGGCGAAGGCGAGGCCGGGGGCACCACGGGAACCACTCCCGCCTCCTTCACGTCCAAGGCCACACCGACGCCGAACCCGTCCAGCCCGTCGGGTTCACCGTCGGCACCGGAGAAGTCCACGCCCCCGACCACGACCGCACCCACTCCCAGCCCCGGCCCCAGCCTCTCTGAGGAAGAGCAGAAGGTCGTCTCGCTGTGCGGTAAGCAGTAGCCGTGAGAGGCCCTGTCACACGATGAGCGGTACGAATACGTCGCACTCGCCGACGCACCACACGTCCACGATCGGCGCCGTCGGCGCGCCGAGCCGGCGCAACACCGAGCTCGCGCTCCTGGTGTTCGCCGTCGTCATCCCGGTGTTCGCCTACGCCAACGTCGGCCTGGCCCTCAACGACTCGGTCCCACCGGGCCTGTTGAGCTACGGGCTCGGACTCGGCCTGCTCGCCGGCGTCGGGCATCTCGCCGTACGGAAGTTCGCGCCGTACGCGGACCCGTTGATGCTGCCGCTGGCGACGCTGCTCAACGGGCTCGGACTGGTCATCATCTGGCGCCTGGACCAGTCGGAGAAACTGCAGGCGAGCAAGCAGTTCGTCGAGGCAGCCCCCCGACAGCTGCTGTACTCCGCGATGGGCGTCGCCCTGCTGGTGGTCGTCCTGATCTTCCTGAAGGACCACCGCGTCCTGCAGCGCTACACCTACATCTCCATGGCCGGCGCACTGTTCCTGCTGATCCTGCCGCTCGTGCCCGGACTCGGCGCGAACATCTACGGCGCCAAGATCTGGATCAAGATCCCCGGCCTCGGCACGCTCCAGCCCGGTGAGTTCGCGAAGATCGCCCTCGCGGTCTTCTTCGCCGGCTACCTCATGGTCAAACGAGACGCCCTGGCCCTGGCCAGCCGCCGCTTCATGGGCCTGTACCTGCCGCGCGGCCGCGACCTCGGCCCGATCCTCGTCGTCTGGGTCATCTCGATCCTCATCCTGGTCTTCGAGACCGACCTCGGCACATCCCTGCTGTTCTTCGGGATGTTCGTCATCATGCTGTACGTCGCCACCGAGCGGACCAGCTGGATCGTCTTCGGTCTGCTGATGTCCGCGGTCGGCGCCGTCGGCGTGGCGAGCTTCGAACCGCACATCCAGACGCGTGTGCAGGCCTGGCTCGACCCGATGCGCGAGTTCGAACTCTCCCGCGCCGGCGTCCAGGACGGCATCGTCCACTCCGAGCAGGCCATGCAGGCCCTGTGGGCCTTCGGCTCCGGCGGCACCCTCGGCACCGGCCTCGGACAGGGCAACTCCGACCTCATCGGCTTCGCCGCCAACTCCGACTTCATCCTCGCCACCTTCGGCGAGGAACTGGGCCTCGCCGGCGTCATGGCCATCCTGCTGCTCTACGGCCTGATCATCGAACGCGGCGTACGCACCGCGCTCGCGGCCCGCGACCCGTTCGGCAAGCTGCTGGCCATCGGCCTGTCCGGCGCCTTCGGCCTCCAGGTCTTCGTCGTCGCCGGCGGTGTCATGGGCCTCATCCCGCTGACCGGTATGACCCTGCCGTTCGTGGCCTACGGCGGATCCTCCGTCATCGCCAACTGGGCCCTCATCGGCATCCTGCTGAGAATCAGCGACACCGCCCGCCGCCCCGCCCCCGCCCCCGCCGCCAACCCCGACGCCGAGATGACCCAGGTGGTCCGCCCGTCATGAACAAGCCCCTGCGCCGGATCGCGATCTTCTGCGGCCTGCTCGTTCTGGCACTGCTGATCCGCGACAACTGGATCCAGTACGTCCAGGCCGACGAGCTCAGGACGAACAAGAACAACCGCCGCGTCACCATCGAGCGCTACGCCTCACCCCGCGGCAACATCATCGTCGGCGGGGAGCCGATCACCGGCTCCGCCGAGTCGGCGGGCAGCGACTTCAAGTTCAAGCGCACCTACAAGAACGGCGCCATGTGGGCGCCGGTCACCGGCTACGCCTCGCAGGCCTTCGGCGCCACCCAGCTGGAGAACCTCGAGGACGGCATCCTCACCGGCAACGACGACCGGCTGTTCTTCCGCAACACCCTCGACATGCTCACGGGCAAGAAGCAGCAGGGCGGCAACGTCGTCACCACCCTGAACGCCGCCGCCCAGAAGGCCGCGTACAACGGCCTGAAGAAGCAGGGCGGCAAGGGCGCCGTCGTCGCCCTGGAGCCGTCCACGGGCAAGATCCTGGCCCTGGCCTCCTACCCGTCGTACGACCCGTCGTCCTTCGCCGGCAACTCCACGACGACGGACACCGAGGCCTGGCAGAAGCTCCAGAAGAAGAACAACCCGAACGACCCGATGCTCAACCGCGCGCTGCGCGAGACCTACCCGCCGGGCTCCACCTTCAAGGTCGTCACCGCGGCCGCCGCCCTCGAGGACGGCATCTACTCGGACCCGGACGGCAAGACCGACTCGCCCGACCCGTGGATCATGAAGGGCACCACCACCAAGCTGCCCAACGAGGGCAACATCCCCTGCAAGAACGCGAGTCTGCGGGAAGCGCTCCGGTGGTCCTGCAACACCGTGTTCGGCAAGATCGGCTCCGACCTCGGCAACGACAAGATGCTGGACATGGCCAAGAAGTTCGGCTTCGACGAGGAGCAGTTCACGCCGGTCCGCGCCAACGCCTCGGTCTTCTCCGACAACATGAACCCGTCGCAGACCGCCCTGTCCTCCATCGGCCAGTTCAACACCGCCGCGACCCCGCTCCAGATGGCCATGGTCGCCTCCGCCGTCGCCAACGACGGCAAGCTGATGAAGCCGTACATGGTCGACGAACTCCAGTCGCCCGGCCTCGACCCGATCGAGAAGACCGACCCCGAAGAACTGAGCCAGCCACTGTCCGCGGAGAACGCCCAGAAGCTCCAGTCCATGATGGAGACGGTCGTCGACAAGGGCACCGGCTCGAACGCCAAGATCGACGGCGTCAAGGTGGGCGGCAAGACCGGTACCGCCCAGCACGGCGTCGACAACAGCGAGAACCCCTACGCGTGGTTCATCTCCTACGCCAAGGGCGACGACGACAGCTCACCGGTCGCCGTGGCCGTCGTCATCGAGGACGACAACGCCGTCCGTGACGACATCTCCGGCGGCGGCCTCGCGGCACCGATCGCGAGGAACGTGATGGAGGCGGTCATCGAGAGCAAGAAGTGACCCCGCTCACGCCTGCTTCACATCGGTGCACGTTGCGATACCGGTCCTGTATCGGCTGACGGGCTTGGCCAGGTCACACAAAGCGAGCCGGGTACGGTAGGCCCGGACGGCAGCCTCCGACCGTACAAGCATGCCGGTCGGGACCGACGGAGAGGGCTGGTAGGTAGCTATGGAAGAGCCGCGTCGCCTCGGCGGCCGGTACGAACTGGGCCAGGTGCTCGGGCGTGGTGGCATGGCGGAGGTCTACCTCGCGCATGACACCCGCCTCGGCCGCACCGTGGCGGTGAAGACGCTGCGCGCGGATCTCGCGCGTGACCCTTCCTTCCAGGCCCGGTTCCGCCGGGAGGCCCAGTCGGCCGCCTCGCTCAACCATCCCGCGATCGTCGCGGTCTACGACACGGGCGAGGACTACATCGACAACGTGTCGATCCCGTACATCGTCATGGAGTACGTGGACGGCTCGACCCTGCGTGAACTGCTGCACTCCGGCCGCAAGCTGCTGCCCGAGCGGGCCATGGAGATGACCATCGGCATCCTCCAGGCCCTGGAGTACTCCCACCGCGCCGGCATCGTCCACCGCGACATCAAGCCGGCCAACGTCATGCTGACGCGCAACGGCCAGGTCAAGGTCATGGACTTCGGCATCGCCCGCGCCATGGGCGACTCCGGCATGACGATGACGCAGACCTCCGCCGTCATCGGCACCGCCCAGTACCTCTCCCCGGAGCAGGCCAAGGGCGAGCAGGTCGACGCCCGCTCCGACCTGTACTCCACCGGCTGTCTGCTCTACGAGCTGCTGACCGTCCGCCCGCCCTTCGTCGGCGACTCCCCGGTGGCCGTGGCCTACCAGCACGTCCGCGAGGAACCGCAGTCCCCCAGCGTCTTCGACCCCGAGATCACGCCCGAGATGGACGCGATCGTGCTCAAGGCGCTCGTCAAGGACCCGGACTACCGCTACCAGTCGGCCGACGAAATGCGCGCCGACATCGAAGCCTGCCTCGACGGCCAGCCCGTCGCCGCCACGGCCGCCATGGGCGCGGTCGGCTACGGCGGCTACCCCGACGACCAGCCGACGACGGC
Source organism: Streptomyces sp. NPDC029044 (assembly GCF_040637495.1). NCBI lineage: Bacteria > Bacillati > Actinomycetota > Actinomycetes > Kitasatosporales > Streptomycetaceae > Streptomyces > Streptomyces sp. NPDC029044. Next base: position 266,197 of record NZ_JBEZWN010000003.1, on the reverse strand, counting down.
CCTGCGCGCCGACTCCGGCGCCGGCGCCACGTCCATGCTGCCCCCCATGAACCCGGACGACGGCGGCTACGGCTACGACGACCGCCCCGACCGGCGCCGCGGCCAGCAGCGCAAGTCCAACACCTCCACGATCCTCCTGGTGGTGGCGGGCATCCTCGTCCTCGTCGGAGCGATCCTGATCGGCCGGTGGGCGTTCAGCGGCGGCGGAGGCGTGGGCAACGACACCGTCGCGGCGCCCAACTTCATCGGCGAGACCAAGAAGAGCGCCGAGCAACTGGCCACGAACTCCGACCTCAAACTGGAGTTCTCCAACAAACCCTGCGACGACCAGGCCAAGGGCAAGATCTGCAAGCAGAACCCCGCGGCCGAGACGCAGGTCAACAAGGGCGACACCATCTCCCTGGTCGTCTCCACGGGAGCGCCGAAGGTGACGGTTCCCAGCGTCACCGGCCTGACTGTCGACGAGGCCAAGGACAAGCTGGCGGGCGACAAGTACGAGTTCAAGATCGAGACGAAGGCCCGGACGTCCCCCGAGAAGCCGGGCACCGTCCTGGAGCAGAACCCCACCACGGGTGAAGAGGTGGAGAAGGGCTCCACCATCACCCTCACCGTCGCCAAGGAAGCCGAGAAGTCCACCGTCCCGGACGTCCTCGGCCAGAGCTGTGACGCGGCCAAACAGCAGATGCAGGCCAACGACCTCGTCGGCAACTGCACCGAGGTGGAGACCGACGACGACAACCAGGTCGGCAAGGTCGTCCAGACCACGCCGCAGGCCGGCACGTCGGTCGTCCCGAACTCGTCGGTGAACATCCAGATCGGCAAGAAGAAGCAGCAGCAGAAGGTCAAGGTCCCGCAGGTCGTCGGCCAGACGGTCGGCCAGGCCAAGCAGATCCTCGCCCAGGCCGGCTTCACGAACATCCAGTTCGCGGGCGGCAGCGACCAGAGCGACAACGCCCTCGTCGCCGGCCAGAACCCCGGCCCCAACCAGGAGGTCGACGACCCGGCAGGGACGACGATCACCCTCCAGACCGTCGGCTTCGGCCAGGACAACGGCGGCAACAACAACGGCGGCGGCGGAAACGGCGGCATCTTCGGCGGCCTCAACGGCAGCAACGAGGACGACTGACCCCGCCCCACCACACCGTCACACAACAGAGCCCCCCGGCCCCCACACAGGCCGGGGGCTCTGCGTTTCAGGGCCTCAGGCATCCCCCGAAAAGGCGTGCGCCCGTCGATCGTGTCTTCATATGTCCTGACTCGTTCACCGGGTGGGGTGGGGCATCGGTACTTCACCCCGGCCATACGAGCCGGAGGACAGAACGTGATCAACGAAACGGCCTTGCTGGAATCACCGACCCTGCGCGGCAGCGTGCTCGACCGCACGGACGTACTCGACAGGGTCAAGGCACTGTCGCTGCTGCCGGACGGGATGCATGTGACGACCGCGATGGTGGCGTCGTACTTCGACGTCGGTCTCGAAGCCATCAAGTCACTCGTCAAGGACCACCGGATCGAACTGGAAGCCAGCGGCTACCGGCTGCTGACCGGCGAAGAACTGAGGTCCTTCAAGAACCTCAGTGGAACCCAGTCCCGCACCCGATCCCTCGCCCTCTTCCCCCGGCGCGCCGTCCTCAACATCGCCATGCTGCTCCGGGACAGCGAAGTCGCACGTCAGGTGCGGGTGTACCTCCTCGACATGGAGTACCTGGCGCGCACACAGCCTGTGGAAAACCCTGCCCCGGCCGACACCGACTCCCTCGACGCCCGCATCGACCAGCGCATCACCCACATCCTGGGGAGGACCGTCGTCCCCCTGTTCAACGCGCTGATCGAAACCTCGGGCGAGCACCGACGGGAGCTCACCGCCCTCCGGGCAGGCGTCCAGCGCGTCGAGAAACGACTCCAGCAGCACCACACCCGACTACAGCGGCTGGAAGCCCCCCGGAAGGACCGCCCCCTAGCCGGAGTCATGGCTGCCATGGACGCCATGAACGGACGCGAGTTCGAAGAACACGTCGCCGGGCTGCTGCGCCGCGACGGCTGCACCAACGTCGTCGTCCAAGGCGGCGGAAGGGACCGCGGCATCGACATCACCGCGCTCACAGCCGACGGGCGGCGCATCGTCGTCCAGTGCAAGAGGTTCGCGCCCCACATCTCCATCACCAGCCCCGAGATCCAGAAGTTCCTCGGGGCGGCCAAGGTCCTGCACGACTCCGAGGTGGCCCTGTTCGTGGCGACCTGCCCCTTCACCCGCGACGCCCTCAACATCGCAGCCGAGAGCGGCATCACCGCCGTACACCGCGGGCTGGTGGAGGAATGGAGCGCCGGGGCGGCCCTGACCGTCCTGGAGTGACCGCCCGACCGCGACAAAGGCCCGAAGCCGCAAGAGTTGGTTGCGGCTTCGGGCCTCCGTCATGCTAGCGGCCGACCTCCCCCGAGGAGCGCACTCAGCCCAGTTCCTTCGGCGGTGTCCGGTCCGCGTCCACCTTCTCCACCCGCTCCAGCTCACCCCACACCACGTACCGGTACGTGCTCGTGTACACCGGCGTGCAGGTCGTCAGCGTGATGTAGTGGCCCGGCTTCTTCCTGCCGGACTCCTTCGGGACCTGGGAGAGAACCTTGACGTTGTACTTCGAGGTCTCGGGAAGGATGTCGTACACCTTGTAGACGTACCACTTGTCCTTCGTCTCGAAGACGATCGGGTCGCCCTTCTCGATCTTGTCGATGTTGTGGAACTTGGCGCCGTGGCCGTCCCGATGGGCAGCCAGGGAGAAGTTGCCGTCCTTGCCCGACATCGGCAGGGTCGCCTTGACGGGGTCCGTGTAGTAGCCGGCGACACCGTCGTTGAGGATCTTGTTCGACGTGCCCTTCTCGACCAGGACCTCGCCGTTCCTCATCGCCGGCACGTGCAGGAAGCCGATCCCGTTCTTGGTGTTCAGCGCACCCGGCCCACCCCGGCCATGAGCCCAGTCCTCACGGACCCGGTCCGCCTGCTTGCCCGCCGCACGGTCGGCGACCACGTTCGTCCACCACAGCGAGTAGACGACGAACAGACCGAGGACGAGGCCCGCGGTGATGAGGAGTTCCCCGAAGAAGCTGACCGCCAGGGCGACCGGGCCGGGCCTGCGACGTGCCGCAGGCGGCCGCGACGCCGCGCCGGTGTGCTTCTCGTGATCCGTGTCGGTGGTCGCTGCCACTGGTCATCTGCCCTTAACTGACGAGCGCATCCGGCTTGCCCTTGCTGCGCGGCCGTTCCTCGACCATCTTGCCCCAGACGATCATCCGGTACTTGCTGGTGAACTCCGGCGTGCACGTGGTCAACGTGATGTAGCGGCCGGGCTTGGTGAAACCGGACCCCGTGGGCACCGGATTCAGGACGCTCGTGTTGCTCGGCGGCGTCACCGGCAGGATCGACGCCATCTTGTAGACGAAGTACTCGTCCTGCGTCTCCACGACGATCGGATCCCCCGGAGCGAGCTTGTTGATGTACCGGAACGGCTCTCCATGGGTGTTGCGGTGGCCCGCGAGCCCGAAGTTCCCCGTCTTGTCACCGGGCATCGCCGTCTTCAGCGCACCCTCCGCGTAGTGGCCGACCATGCCGCGATCGAGCACACCCTTGCTCTCGGTGCCCTCCGCGATCGGGACCACCACGTCCAGCTTCGGAATGTGCAGAATGGCGAAACCCTGCCCCGGCTCGAACGCCCCCGGATTGCGCTTGCCACTCGCCCAGTCGTTCTGGAGGCTGCTGGCCTCCTTGCCCGCCTGCGCATGCGCCCGCACGTTCGTCCACCACAACTGGTACGTGACGAACAGCAGCATCAGCACACCGGTGGTGATGAACACCTCGCCTATCGCCCGGCTCGCGACCACCGCCGGTCCGGGCTTGCGCGCCCGCGCCTGCCGCCGCGCCTCGACCCGCGACAACGGCGCCCGCGAGCGGCCCCCGTCATCGGCCCGAGCAGCCGAAGGGGCGTCCGACGCACCCCCATGACGCCCATGACGGCGTTTGGCGGCCTTCCTGCGGGCCGCACGGCCGCCCTCGGCAGATCCGTCCCGCCGCCCGCCCGAAGACGCCGCAGACCCCGCCCCGGGGCCACCCGACCCCATCGGTGGATCCGGTATCCGCAACGCCACCGTCTCTTCGTCGACGGGCGGCAGATACGACTCCTCCGGGACCGGCTCATAGGACGCGTACTGCCCCGGATGCCGCGCACCGGACCGCGGCCGCCCTCCCGCCCCCGGCCCTGAACCCGGCTCCGGTGGATACGGCTCCCCCTGCGGGGACGCACCGTACCCCCCACCACCCGACCAGTCCTCGAACGCGCCCGACACCCCGTACGACTGCTGCCCGTACGAGGTGTCGGACTCGCGCTCGGGGCGCAGCGCGGTCACGCCGAGGCCCTGCCCACCACCGGGGCGAGCCCGGCCGACCTCGTCACCGCACCCTGGTCCCCGCACTCGACCAGCCAGTTCGCCAGCATCCGGTGCCCGTGCTCGGTCAGCACCGACTCGGGGTGGAACTGCACACCCTCCACCGGCAGTTCCCGGTGCCTGAGGCCCATCACGATGCCGTCGTGCGTACGGGCCGTCACCTCCAGCTCCGCCGGCACCGTCGCCGGCTCGGCGGCCAGCGAGTGGTAACGCGTCGCCGTGAACGGCGAGGGCAGACCCGCGAAGACACCACCGCCACCGTGCTCGACCAACGAGGTCTTGCCGTGCAGCAGCTCCGGCGCACGGTCCACCACACCGCCGTACGCCACCTGCATCGACTGCATGCCCAGGCAGACACCGAACACCGGAACACCCGTGTCGGCGCAGTGCCGGACCATGTCCACGCAGACACCCGCCTGCTCCGGCGTACCGGGCCCCGGAGAGAGCAGAACCCCGTCGAAACCGTCCTGCGCATGCGCCGTCGACACCTCGTCGTTGCGCAGGACCTCACACTCGGCACCCAGCTGATACAGGTACTGGACCAGGTTGAAAACGAAGCTGTCGTAGTTGTCGACGACGAGAATGCGCGCGCTCACTGGTTGTCCACCGTCACATCGTTGAAGGGCAGCAGCGGCTCCGCCCACGGGAAGACGTACTGGAAGAGGACGTAGACCACGGCCACGACCAGGACGAGCGAGATCACTGCCTTCACCCACGTGTTCCCCGGCAGATGCCGCCAGATCCAGCCGTACATGCCGTCCCTTCCGTCGTACCACGGCACCAGACCCACGCCGTACAGCCACCAGACTAACGGCGCAGCGCCTCTGGTTTCCCGGCCTCCACAGGCTGGGTGGAGTCCAGGTGCGCCCAGACGATCAGCCGATGACTGTGCCCCCACTCCGGTTCGCACGTGGTCAGCGTCAGATACCGGCCCGAACGCGTGTACCCGGATGTACGTGGGACAGGGTCGATCACCTCGATGTCCGAGGGCACTGTTTTGTACGGGCCTTTGTCGATCCGATACGTGAACCAGGTCCTACCGTCGGTCAGCACCACGGCGTCACCCCGCCTGAGCTCGGGAAAGTCCTTGAAGGGATCACCGTGGGTGCGGCGGTGACCGGCGACCGCGAAATTACCCCGCTGCCCGAGCTGGGCGGTCTCCGCGTAGTGGCCGAGCCCCTTCTTCAGCGTGCCGGTCGCGGTGCCTTCGAGCACGGGCTTGTTCCACGTGAAACCAAGCCGCGGAATGTACATGATCGCGAAAGGCCTGCCCTCGGCGTAGGGCGCGGGCTTCGCAGGACTCGCGGGGCCACCGGCCGGCGGACGGGGCCTCGACCACTCCTCCCGGAGCAGCTCGATCTGGTCGTCCATGACGCCATCGGCCTTCACACCCGTCCAGAAGAGCACATAGACGACGAACAGCACGATCACACTGCCGACGGTGATGCACAGTTCGCTGACGGTCCTGACGATCACGCGCACCGGCAGCTCCCCCGGTCCGGCTACTGCTCCACGGGCTTCGCGTAATGCAGATCCACTGTGCCCGAGTAGCCGGGCAGAGTCACCGGGCCGTTCTCCTCGACTTTCCATCCGAGCCCGTAGACATTGACGTAGACCATGTAGTTCTGGATCGCCGGCGACGCCGCGAGCGCCTGCTGAAGCTTCCCCGGGTCCCCGACCGCCGTGATCTTGTACGGCGGCGAGTAGACGCGCCCCTGAAGGATCAACGTGTTGCCCACGCAGCGCACCGCACTGGTGGAGATCAACCGCTGGTCCATCACCTTGATGCCCTTCGCCCCGCCCTGCCACAGCGCGTTCACCACGGCCTGGAGGTCCTGCTGGTGGATCACCAGGTAGTCGGGCTGCGGCTCCGGATAGCCGGGGAGCTTGGCCGTGGCATCCGGCGGGGCGTCATTCAGCGTGACCGTGAGCGAGTCACCCTTCAGCTTCTGCGTGCCCGCACGCTTCTCCAGAGCCGAGAGCTTGTCGTCCTCCGCCTTGGTACTGCCGTCGTCCCGCTCGGCGAGGGCCTCTATGTCCTTGCGCAGGGCCCCGTTGGTCTCATCCAGCTCACCGTTCTCCTGGCTGCGCTCGTGGATGAGGTCGGACAGCTTCAGCAAGGAGGTGTCCGTGCGGATGTTGGTGCCCTTGGCGGTGTTGAAGCTGGTGAAGAAAATGAGACCCGCGAGAGCGAACACGGCCGCCGTGAGGATGCGCACGGGCCGGAAACGCCGCGTGCGCTCAGGGGTGGATCCCGTCCCGGGGGAGTCGGCAGAATTGCTCAACGTACCCTTATCTCCTTCGGCGCGGCGGAAGCACTACGCTAACGGACGCCCGGGGGAGCAATCGGAGTCCCCTTACGCTGCCCCGAGACCGACCCAGTTACCTGCGCGGCCACGCAGCGCATCGACAGGAGAGACCCTCGTGCCGAAGTCACGTATCCGCAAGAAGGCCGATTACACGCCGCCGCCTGCCAAGCAGACGACCGCCATCAAGCTGAGCAACCGTGCCTGGGTCGCGCCGGTCATGCTGGCCATGTTCCTCATCGGCCTGGCCTGGATCGTCGTCTTCTACGTCACCGACGGCTCGCTGCCCATCGACTCGCTGGGCAACTGGAACATCGTGGTGGGCTTCGGCTTCATCGCGGCCGGCTTCGGTGTCTCGACCCAGTGGAAGTAGCGCTCACCGCACGGTGAACGCAGCTCTGCCCAGGGGTGTTCGCTGAGTTATCCACAGCAGTTATCCACATGGGGATAATGAAGACGATCTGTGGATAACCCGCTGGGTGTTGACGCCGGTATGACGGAAGTACCGGCACTCGAAAACTTGTTCGCCCCCTGCCTGACCTGCGGAGACGCAAGTCAGCGCCAGGGGGCACATGTGTTCCCGCACCGTGTGCACAAGATCCGACACCCGCTGTGGACAACGCCTGCTCAGGTGAGCTGCGCCGTCCTCAGTACGGTCATGAGCACGACCACTCCCAGGACCAGGGCGCAGGTGCCGTACTGGACCAGTGCCCGGCGCTCGCGCGGGGCGTGGACCATGGCGTATCCGACGACGACTCCGGCGACGAGGCCGCCGATGTGGGCCTGCCAGGAGATGTTGAACCCGGGGCTGAAGGTGAAGATCAGGTTGATCGCCAGCAGCGCGATGATCGGCCGCATGTCGTAGTTGAGCCGGCGCATCAGGACGGCCGTCGCGCCGAAGAGACCGAAGATCGCGCCGGATGCACCGAGGGTCGCCGTGTTGGGGGACGCCAGCAGGTAGGCCAGCGCGCTGCCGGCGAGTCCGGAGATGAAGTAGAGCGCTAGGTAGCGGGCGCGGCCCAGTGCCGCTTCGAGGGGGCCTCCGAGCCACCACAGGCTGAGCATGTTGAACGCGATGTGCCAGATTTCCTGGTGGGTGAACATCGAGGTCACCATGCGGTACCACTCGCCTCCGGCCACGCCTTGTGTGGGCGTGAAGGGTGCGGGCGGCCAGGCGCCGAGAAGGACGATGTCGTTGAGGAGCGACTCGTGGACCTGGACGGCGATGAAGACGGCCAGGTTGATCCCGATGAGGATCTTGGTCAGCAGCCGGGGGTCGGCGGCGATGGAGCCGCCGGCGATGGTGCGGGGGATGGCGGCCGTGGGTGAGTGGCCTGTGCCGGAGCCGGTTCGGACGCACTCGGGGCAGTGGAAGCCGACGGAGGCGTTGACCATGCAGTCGGGGCAGATGGGGCGCTCGCAGCGGGTGCAGCGGATGCCTGTCTCGCGGTCCGGGTGGCGGTAGCACATGGGGACGCTGTGGGCGTCCTGCGGGCTGCCCGCAGCCTGGTCGTCCATGGTCTCCCCTAGGTTGTGTGAGAAAAGCCCGCCCCGCTCATCCTTACGGATGAGCGGGGCGATTGGTTCCCTGCGGGAGCCTTCGCGCGGTTCCCGGTGGAAGCCTTCGCGCTCAGCGGGTTTCGATGACGACCGACTCGATGACCACGTCGTTCAGCGGGCGGTCGGTGCGCGGGTTCGTCTGGGTCGTGGCGATGGTGTCCACGACCTTCTGGCTGGCGGCGTCGGTGACCTCGCCGAAGATGGTGTGCTTGCGGTTCAGCCATGCCGTCGGGGAGACGGTGATGAAGAACTGGGAGCCGTTGGTGCCCGGGCCGGCGTTGGCCATGGCCAGCAGGTAGGGCTTGTCGAAGCGCAGGTCCGGGTGGAACTCGTCCTCGAACTGGTAGCCGGGACCGCCGGTGCCGTTGCCCAGCGGGTCACCGCCCTGGATCATGAAGCCACTGATCACCCGGTGGAAGACCGTGCCGTCGTAGAGCTTGTCCGTGGACTTCTGGCCCGTCTCGGGGTGGGTCCACTCCCGCTCGCCCTGGGCGAGCTCGACGAAGTTCTTGACCGTCTTGGGCGCGTGGTTCGGCAGGAGCCGGACTTCGATGTCGCCGTGATTGGTCTTCAGGGTGGCGTAGAGCTGCTCAGCCACGATCTGCCTTCCGTTGTCTTTCTGTGACTCCCTGATCCTCGCACGGACGGGCCTCCGCGTCGTCCGGCCTCGGTGCGGCGGGGGGAAACCCTCGGCGGGTGTCGCGGAAATCCAGTCGAGTAGGCCCGGGGCGGGGGCGCTGGGCGGCGATCCGTGGCATTGTCGACGACAAGCTCCTGTTGCCCCCTATTCGTCCGCTATCGCACGTGATCGGCGTTGGATGCCGACTCTCGTGACCCGGATGCTCTTCCGCGCATGCCTGGTCGTGTGTCGGGAGGCATGATCCGTAAAAGGGTGGAAAGTCGAAATACCGTACGCCACCGAGGAGGAGGAACCCGTGACCCGCATCGACAGCGTGCGCGCCGCGACTGGTTCGGCGAAGGACAGCGTGCTGCACGCCGCGGAAGTGGTGGCGCCCTACGCCGACACGGCCAAGGACAGGGCCGCGCACTACGCACACGAGGCACGCGTACGGCTAGCGCCCAAGGTGACGCAGGCCGCAGGGCAGGCGCGTGTCCAGTACGGCGCCCATGTGCAGCCGTATCTGGAGCAGGCCCGCACGCATGTGCCGCCGAAGGTCGACCAGGCCGCCCAGGAAGCCGCCGAGCGCACGCGTAAGGCTGCCCGTCAGGCGGCGGAGTACTCCAGGCCGAGGATCGAGCAGGCGATGGCTGCGGCTGTGCCTGTCACGACCGAGGCTGCGGCCCGGAGTGTGGCCGCCATGGCCGCGCTGCGCGGTCAGGTCTCGTCCAAGGAGATCCAGAAGTTGGTCCGCAAGCATGAGCGGCGGGCCAAGGCCGGCAAGGCTGTGAAGTCGCTGCTGCTGCTGGGCGCTCTTGCGGGCGGGGCTTTCGCTGCGTGGAAGTGGTGGGACAAGCAGGCCAATCCTGACTGGCTGGTGGAGCCGCCGGCTGCGACGGAGGTCCCGGAGTCGGGGCGCCTGTCATCCGTGGACGGCACGGGTCCGGCGGTTCTGGACCCGGAGGTCGAGGCCAAGCAGGCCGAGGACGAGGCCGCTCGGCGCGACGATCGGTCCTGAGGGCGCACCGGATTCAACAGCACGGCGGGGCGGGAGACTTGAGGGTCTCCCGCCCCGCCGTGCTGTTTCACGTGAAACACTCGCCGCCGGCAGGCGCCCGGCTGCGTAAAAATGCCCTCCGAGGCTGCGTTTTCGCAGTTCGGAGGGCGTTTTGCGAGTGGAGCCTAGGGGAGTCGAACCCCTGACATCTGCCATGCAAAGACAGCGCTCTACCAACTGAGCTAAGGCCCCGTGCGGGGACGTCCGGCCGGAGAAACTGCGTCCCGGTGGGCGTCGGAGACCAGAGTACCGGGTCACCCCCGTGGTTCTGCAAAAAGATTGGGGGTCCCCGTCGACGACCACTCTCCGTAAGATGCTCGGCGTGGTTCGCTACCGCGAACCGCCGTACATGGGGAAGCGATGGGGAGACGCAATGGACGCCGCACAGCAGGAAGCGACCGCAAGAGCGCGGGAACTGCAGCGGAACTGGTATGGGGAGCCGCTGGGGGCGCTCTTCCGTAGGCTTATCGACGATCTTGGTCTCAACCAGGCTCGTCTCGCGGGGGTTCTGGGACTGTCGGCGCCGATGCTGTCGCAGCTGATGAGTGGTCAGCGGGCGAAGATCGGCAATCCGGCTGTGGTGCAGCGGGTGCAGTTGCTCCAGGACCTGGCGGGGCAGGTCGCGGACGGCAGTGTGAGCGCGGCCGAGGCCACCGAGCGCATGGAGGAGATCAAGAAGTCACAAGGGGGGTCGGTGCTCAGCAACACCACGCAGACGACGAGCAGTTCGGGGGCGCCCACGGTCAAGCGCGTGGTGCGGGAGATCCAGTCGCTGCTGCGGTCGGTGGCGGCGGCGGGCGACATCATCGATGCCGCCGATACTCTCGCCCCGACCCATCCGGAGCTGGCAGAGTTCCTCCGGGTCTACGGCGCCGGCCGCACTTCGGACGCGGTCTCGCACTACCAGTCCCACCAGAACTGATCCGCTGCCCGGTCGCCGGAGGGGGTCCGGCTGCGGGCGGCAGGTGAGGTGACGGGGGATGCGTCACGGTACGGACGGGCACGTGGGGGCGTGTTCCGTACGGGGGACCGTTCGACGCGAGGGGGATGTTCGCTCATCGGGGGAGTGTCGGGGCCGGGGGCTCGGGGGATTGTCGAGTCCCGGGGGCTCGGGGGATTGTCGAGGCCGGGGGCTCGGGGGAGCTGTTTCGTCCGTCGGGGAGTCGTAGCGCTCGCCGGGGGGAAGCAAGGGGGGAAGCCGCAGGGGGAGGAGCGACGTACAGCCATGGGTGAGGTCTTCGCCGGCCGGTACGAACTGGTCGATCCGATCGGGCGCGGAGGGGTCGGCGCCGTGTGGCGCGCCTGGGATCATCGCCGGCGTCGCTATGTGGCCGCGAAGGTTCTGCTCCAGAGCGACGCGCACTCGCTGCTGCGCTTCGTGAGGGAGCAGGCGCTGCGGATCGACCATCCTCATGTGCTCGCCCCCACCAGCTGGGCCGCCGATGACGACAAGGTCCTGTTCACGATGGACCTGGTCGCGGGCGGCTCACTCGTCCACCTCGTCGGGGACTACGGTCCCTTGCCGCCGACTTTCGTGTGCACTCTGCTCGACCAGTTGTTGGCGGGTCTGGCCGCGGTGCACGCGGAGGACGTGGTGCATCGTGACGTGAAACCGGCGAACGTGCTGCTGGAGGCCACTGGCACGGGCCGGCCGCGGCTGCGGCTGTCGGACTTCGGTATCGCGATGCGGCTGGGTGAGCCGCGGCTGACGGAGACCAACCTCGTGGTGGGGACGCCGGGTTATCTCGCGCCGGAGCAGATGATGGGCGCCGAACCGGACTTCACCGCCGATCTGTTCGCCGTGGGGCTGGTCGCGTTGTACTTGCTGGAGGGCGCCAAGCCGGACAGCAAGGCGCTGATCCAGTACTTCGTCGAGCACGGGACGCCCGGTGCGCCTCAGGGCATTCCGGAGCCGGTGTGGCAGGTGGTGGCCATGCTGCTCCAGCCGGATCCGGAGGCGCGGTTCCGTACGGCTACGGGGGCGCGCAAGGCGCTGGCGGCTGCCGCGGAGCTCCTCCCGGAGCCGGGGCCGGACGACGAGCTGATCGAGATCTTCGACCAACTCGGCCCGCTGCCGAGGGGGTTCGCCGCCGAAGGGCCTCTGGAGCGGGAGAAGGGCCTGGGCCCTGGAGGGGAGCGGTCCGACTTCGCGGGGAGGGGCGAGGAGCGGTCCGACTCCGCGGGGAGGGGTGAGGAGCGGTCGCGGCAGGGAGACGGCGAGGGTGTGCTGTCGGTGTCCGGCGGGCAGTCGGCCGAGACCGAGCGGCGCCCCGGGCGGGAGACGCCCAGCGACCCTCGGCGTGCCGCTGACCTGTCAGACGGCTCGGCCCAGCCGCCCTCCATGTCGGACACCGGCAGCTTCCATCTGCCGCCTCCGCAGGCCACCGTCACCTCCTCCCCCGCTCCTGGGCAGCAGGCGGCGGCACCGCACCAGCAGCCGTCCGTCTCCCCGTACGACTCCACGTACCGGCTGTCGCCCGCACAGCCGCTGCCGCCGGTGCACTCAGGTCCTCCCCTGCCCCTTGCGGAGCAGTATCGTGCGGAAGCCTCGACAGCCTCGTACACCGCTCGCTCCCCGCAGTCCCCGCCGAGCGGCCTGACGCCGTCACGGCACCGGGCCCGGCGGCCTTCCCGCCCCGGACCTCCGGCGAGGGTGGCGATCCCGGTGCTGCTGCTCGCGCTGGCCTGTTACGCCGTGGGCTTCTGGGCACTGGCGCGGATCTGAGGCCGTTGCGGGGCCTGCGCCCGCCCTACGCTGCGGTTCCGCGCCGGGCGAGCACGGTCCACACGCCGAGTCCGACCAGCAGTGCGCTCCCGGTGCCGATGCCGCCCACGGCGAGCGCTCTCATGGCGGTGTCGTCGCCTGCGGTGACGCCCTCCGCGGCTGCTTCCCGGTCCTGGTCCGAGACCTCGAAGACGCCCGTCGGCTCGGACTCTCCGGTGTACTCGGGACCGCTCTGCGGCTGTCCGCTCACCCGGACGCGCAGCGTCATCGGGAACGGCCCGTCCCCGTAGGTGTCGGCGACGCTCTCCGCGAGGTGGGCGACGAGGTAGTAGGAGCCGGCGAAGCGCAGTGTGCTCACCTGTGCGGTGGCGGCGTAGCGGTTGGCGTGGTCGACCGGTGGCAGGGGAGGCAGGCTTGCGGAGTTCTGGCCGCCGTTGTAGCCCACGCCGATGTCGGCGACGTCTCCGCGAGCGGGGTTGTAGAGGGTCAGGTCCAGGGCGCCGGGGGTGTAGCCGGTGCTGCCGGAGTCGGTGCTGCCGAGTTCCGCGGTGACGGAGATCTGCTGTCCCCAGTCGACCGGCACCGCGTAGAAGAGGGTCTGGCCGGGGCGGATGTCGTCCTGCCAGACTCCCTGGTCGATCGGTGTCGCCCGGGTGAATCCGGGGCCGCCCTTGCGGCGCTCGGCGTCTCCCTGGAGCGGCTGGGGGGTGGCGGAGTTCCATGCGCCGGGCGCGCTGGTCGGCCCGGTCTTCGCTGTCCGCGGTTCCGTCATGGCGACGAGTTCCAGGTCCCAGGCGTCCGGTGAGGAGCCTTCGCCGTCGGGGTCGACGCGCTCGACGGTCACGTAGTAGGCGCCGGCTTTCTGGCACAGCGTTTTGCCGGGCGAGATCTCGCGCATGCCCCATGCCGCGGTGGGGTGGGGGCTTCGGGCGGCCCCGAAGCTCGTTCTGTCGACGGAGCAGGTGTTGCCTTCGGCGTCCTGGACGGTGACTTCGACGCCGTCGATGACGGAGACGGTGCTGCCGGGGGAGGGGACGGCGGTGGCGGAGACGTAGGCGCTGGTCTCGGCGTCGAGGTCGAGGCGGTAGTTGACCTTGCCGCTGCTCGGCAGGGAGCTCTTGTAGGTGGCGCCGGGCTTCAGGAGGGCGGCGTTGCCTGTGCTTCTCGCTCCCTCGATGCTCTGAGCGCCGTCGGCGAAGGCGAACGGGCTGGGCGTTGGGGCGGCGGGTGCGGCAGCGGCGGCCGGTGCCGTGGCCGCTGTCGCGCCGAGGGCCACGGCCAGGGCTCCCAGGCGCACGGCCGTCATCCCCGGACGGTGACGCCACGACCCCGCGCGCCGTCCCCTCGCCGTACGGCACCGTCCTCTCACGCGCCACCCCTCACCGTTACCGGACCCCAGAGCTGTGAAGCCGTGGCCCATCCTGCCGCGCCGGCGGGGTTCGCGACCGGCTCTCGGCACACAAAACCCCGACCGCGAGGCGGCCGGGGTGTGCTCGGTATGGGTTGTCGTGACTCACGAACCCGTGGGCACGGAGTCAGTCGCCTCCGTCCACAGGTCCTGCTCGGCGCGATCCGCCTGGATCTGGCGGTACACGAGGAGCCCGCCGATGGCGGCCAGTGCGACCAGGAGAAGCTTCTTCACCGCGCGACCTCGTCTTTCGTTGACGTAGGGGACCTCTGGCGCCCGACTATACACACCGACCGATACCGATCGGTGACCTGAGTCGGCCCTCAACTCCCTTCCCGGCCACCGGGATAGAAGCGGAGTTCACCGCTCCGATCGGAGGGTGATCACACCCCGACGGACGGTTACTTTGACCTCCCTTCGCCGCTCTCCTCATCTTTTCTACCCCTTTGCGTCCATCCGAGTGGTGTTCATCGGAACATCGACGCGCCACGGGCGGAGGTCCACCACTTCTCGCCCCCCATACACATCATGAGGAAAGTACGCAAATCGCCCGACCCGAAAGTGAGGGGCCATGGCCCGGAACAAGGTCATGAAGCTGTGGACCGCCATCGTCACCGCCTTCCTCGCGCTGTGCACCGCGCTCGGACTCATCACCACGACCGCCGCCGCGGCCGTACCGCAGACCGAGCAGAAGAGCAACAGCAACGGCGCGAGCATCCCGCAGCAGCGGACGGCGGCACCCGCGACGTTCCCCTGGTCCTCACCCAGGGCCCTGCCCCCCACGATGAAGCAGCGCATCCGCGCCGAGGCGCACGGCAAGACCCCACGCTGCCGGCACCGCTCACCCGCGGACACGACGGTCTCCCCCGCCACCGACTGCACCGACGAGGAATCCGACGCGGAAGCGGACCATCTCACGCCCCTCCAGCGCTGAACCCCTGGATCAACATCCGGCGATCCTGCGTACAAAGCCCGGCAGCTCGGCAGAGCGGCCGGGCTTACGCATGTCCCGGCCCGTCCGCGGTCTCCTGACCGGCAGAGCCGGCCTGACGTGTCCGCCGGGCCCAGCGGACCCGGTACCAGACGGCCCAGCCCACCAGGAGGGTCGAGAAGACGAGGGCGCCCAGCCTGCCCGGGTCCCCGTCCAGGGCCTTCGGCCAGGCATGCCGCCCCACATAGAACTGAGCGGTGATGAACACCAACCATCCCCACCTGCCCCGGCCCAGCCACCGCCGCAGATGCGCGCCGGTCGCTCGGGCGACTGCTCTCACCGTCACGCAGCCCTCCCTGAATGACGAAAACCCCCAACCATGAATGGTTGGGGGTTTCATGCTGGTGGGGCTAACAGGATTTGAACCTGTGGCCTCATCCTTATCAGGGATGCGCTCTAACCAACTGAGCTATAGCCCCGCCGCGCTCTGCGGGGGTGTGTCCCGCGCGCTGACTCCTGAAGATTAGCGCACGACACGGGCAGTCCCAAAATCGGTTGTCGGGACCTCGTCAGGGCAGCGGCGAAGGTGGCGTCACTCGTCCTCGGCGAGGGTCAGCTCGACACCGCCCACGAAGCCCGCGGACAGGTTGTAGATGAACGCGCCGAGGGTCGCCAGGGCCGTCGCCAGGACGACGTCGATGACCGCGATGACCGACGTGAACATCAGGACGTTGGGCAGCGACAGGAAGGCCTGCAGGTCGAAGCCGTTGGACTCGTTCGAGCCGGTGGCCTCGGAGATCGTGCCGCCGACCGTCGAGAAGACGCCCATCGCGTCCATGACCATCCACAGCACGGCGGACGCGACGATCGTGCAGATGCCCAGGGCGATGGAGAGCAGGAAGCTGACCTTCATCACCGACCACGGGTCGGCCTTCGCCACCCGCAGCCGCGCCTTGCGGACCCGAGGCGTGGTGCTCGTCCCCGTGCGGGGGCGCCGTACGGCACCCGTCGCGGCGCCCGCTCCCGCTCCGGCCGCTGCCGCCTGCTGTGCCGGGTAGGCCTGCGGCGGGTGATACGGCCCGGCCTGCTGCTGCGCCTGCCGCTCCCCCGGCAGGGGCGAGGCCGCGCCCGGCTCCTGCGCGGCCGGCTGCGGCTGCGCGCCGGAAGCGGACGAGCCAGGGCCGGCCTTGGGCTGCTTCGTTTTCGGACCTCGGGTGTCCGTCACAGTTCCCCCCTGTGATTCATGCGAGTCAGGCGAGGGCGTGTCCTTGGTCGGGGACTTGATCGCCTTCAGGTTGGTCGTGTGCGGGTCCGCCGCACGCGCGGCGGAGCCACGGCCGCCGTCGTCCGCTTCCGTACCCCTTGAGGTTCCGGCCGGTCCGGCGCCCGTGGCTCCGCTCACGCTGACTCACTCCTCGTGCCTACTCGGCCGAGGGCGCCTCACCCTCGTCCGTGCCGCTCGCGGCACCCTCGGCGGTCTCGTCGACGACCACGTCGCCGTCGACCTCCTCCGCCTCACGTCCCGCCTCGGCGTTGCGAGCGATGCCCACGACGGCATCGCGCTTGCCCAGATTGATCAGTTGGACGCCCATGGTGTCACGGCCGGTTTCCCTGATCTCGTTGACTCGCGTACGAATCACACCGCCCGACAGCGTGATGGCGAGGATCTCGTCGGTCTCCTCGACCACCAGCGCGCCGACGAGGGATCCGCGGTCCTCGACGATCTTGGCGGCCTTGATGCCGAGGCCGCCGCGACCCTGGACGCGGTACTCGTCGACGGCGGTCCGCTTCGCGTACCCGCCGTCTGTGGCAGTGAACACGAACGTACCGGGTCGAACAACATTCATCGAGAGCAGCTCGTCACCCTCGCGGAAGCTCATGCCCTTGACACCCGAGGTGGCACGGCCCATGGGCCGCAGGGTGTCGTCCGAAGCGGTGAACCTGATCGACTGCGCCTTCTTGCTGATCAGAAGCAGATCGTCGTCCGCCGAGACCAGTTCGGCTCCGATCAGTTCGTCGTCCGAACCGTCCTCCATCGACCGGAGGTTGATCGCGATCACACCGCCGGAACGGGGCGAATCGTAATCCTTCAGAGGCGTCTTCTTCACAAGTCCGGCCTTGGTGGCGAGCACGAGGTAGGGAACCGCCTCGTAGTCGCGGATCGCCAGGATCTCGGCGATCGCCTCGTCCGGCTGGAAGGCGAGCAGGTTCGCGACGTGCTGACCGCGCGCGTCCCGGCCGGCGTCCGGCAGCTCGTAGCCCTTGACGCGGTAGACCCGGCCCTTGTTGGTGAAGAACAGCAGCCAGTGGTGCGTGGTGGACACGAAGAAGTGGTCGACGATGTCGTCTTCCTTGAGCTTCGTGCCGCGCACGCCCTTGCCGCCGCGCTTCTGGGCGCGGTAGTCGTCGGTCTTGGTGCGCTTGATGTAGCCGCCCCGGGTGACCGTGACGACGATGTCCTCCTCGGCGATCAGGTCCTCGATGGACATGTCGCCCTCGTAGGGGATCAGCGTCGTCTTGCGGTCGTCTCCGAACTTCTCGACGAGCGCGGCCAGTTCCTCACTGACGATGCCGCGCTGGCGGACCGGGGAGGCGAGGATCTCGTTGTACTCGTTGATCTTCGCCTGGAGCTCGTCGTGTTCCTGGACGATCTTCTGGCGCTCCAGGGCGGCCAGTCGGCGCAGCTGCATCTCGAGGATGGCGTTGGCCTGGATCTCGTCGATCTCCAGCAGGCTCATCAGGCCGCCGCGGGCGATCTCGACGGTGTCGCTGCGCCGGATCAGCGCGATGACCTCGTCGATGGCGTCCAGGGCCTTCAGCAGACCGCGCAGGATGTGCGCCCGCTCCTCGGCCTTGCGCAGCCTGAAGCGCGTACGGCGGACGATGACCTCGATCTGGTGCGTCACCCAGTGCCGGATGAACGCGTCGAGCGAGAGCGTGCGCGGCACGCCGTCCACCAGCGCCAGCATGTTGGCGCCGAAGTTGGTCTGCAGGTCGGTGTGCTTGTACAGGTTGTTCAGCACGACCTTGGCGACCGCGTCCCGCTTCAGCACGATGACCAGGCGCTGCCCGGTCCGCGAGGAGGTCTCGTCCCGGACGTCGGCGATGCCGCCGATCTTGCCGTCCTTCACCAGGTCGGCGATCTTCTGGGCGAGGTTGTCCGGGTTGACCTGGTACGGCAGCTCCGTGACCACCAGGCACTGGCGGTTCTGGATCTCCTCGACCTCGACGACCGCACGCATGGTGATGGAGCCGCGGCCGGTGCGGTACGCCTCCTCGATCCCCCGCCGGCCGACGACCAGCGCGCCGGTCGGGAAGTCCGGGCCCTTGATGCGCTCGATGAGCGCGTCCAGCAGCTCCTCGTGTGAGGCCTCGGGGTTCTCCAGGTACCACTGGGCGCCGGCGGCGACCTCGCGCAGGTTGTGCGGCGGGATGTTGGTCGCCATACCGACCGCGATACCGGCCGAGCCGTTGATCAGCAGGTTCGGGAAGCGGGCCGGCAGGACGGTCGGCTCCTGGGAGCGGCCGTCGTAGTTGTCCGTGAAGTCGACGGTCTCCTCGTCGATGTCACGGACCATCTCCATCGACAGCGGCGCCATCTTGCACTCGGTGTACCGCATGGCCGCGGCCGGGTCGTTGCCCGGGGAGCCGAAGTTGCCGTTGGAGTCGACGAGCGGCATCCGCATCGACCACGGCTGCGCGAGGCGGACCAGCGCGTCGTAGATGGAGGAGTCGCCGTGCGGGTGGTAGTTGCCCATGACGTCGCCGACGACGCGGGCGCACTTGTAGAAGCCGCGCTCCGGGCGGTAGCCGCCGTCGTACATGGCGTACAGCACACGGCGGTGGACGGGCTTGAGGCCGTCGCGGACGTCCGGCAGCGCACGCGAGACGATGACGGACATCGCGTAGTCGAGGTACGAGCGCTGCATCTCCGTCTCGAGCCCGACGGGCTCGACGCGCATGGCCAGGGCGTCACCCTCGGGCGTCGTCACGGGAGTGTTCTCGTCGGTCATTGCTGGTGAAGATCCTTCCCTGTGCGGTCAGCTGAGACCGACTCAGATGTCGAGGAAGCGGACGTCCTTGGCGTTGCGCTGGATGAACGCGCGGCGTGCCTCGACGTCCTCGCCCATGAGGACCGAGAACAGGTCGTCGGCCTGGGCGGCGTCGTCGAGGGTGACCTGGCCGAGGACGCGGTGCTCCTGGTCCATGGTCGTGACGCGCAGTTCCTCGGCGTTCATCTCGCCGAGACCCTTGAAGCGCTGCACCGAGTCGTCCTTGATGCGCTTGCCGGCGTTGCGGCCCATCTCGATCAGGGCGTCGCGCTCGCGGTCGGAGTAGGCGTACTCGAAGTCGTCCTTGCCCCACTTGATCTTGTAGAGCGGCGGGCGGGAGAGGTACACGTGGCCGGCCTCGACCAGGGGCCGCATGAAGCGGAACAGGAAGGTCAGCAGCAGGGTGTTGATGTGCTGGCCGTCGACGTCGGCGTCCGCCATCAGGATGATCTTGTGATAGCGGAGCTTCTCGATGTCGAAGTCCTCGTGGACTCCGGTGCCGAAGGCCGAGATCAGCGCCTGGATCTCCTGGTTCTGGAGGATCTTGTCGATCCGCGCCTTCTCGACGTTCAGGATCTTGCCGCGGATCGGGAGGATCGCCTGGTACTGCGGGTTGCGGCCGGACTTGGCCGAGCCGCCGGCGGAATCACCCTCGACGATGAAGATCTCGCACTTGGTGGGATCGTTCGACTGGCAGTCGGAGAGCTTGCCCGGCAGGGACGCGGTCTCCAGCAGGCCCTTGCGGCGGGTCAGGTCGCGGGCCTTGCGGGCCGCCACGCGCGCGGTGGCCGCCTGGATGCCCTTGCGGATGATGTCCGCGGCCTCGTTGGGGTTCCGGTCCAGCCAGTCCGCGAGGTGCTCGTAGACGACCTTCTGGACGAACGTCTTGGCCTCGGTGTTGCCCAGCTTGGTCTTGGTCTGGCCCTCGAACTGCGGCTCGCTCAGCTTGACCGAGATGATCGCCGTCAGACCCTCGCGGATGTCGTCGCCCGTGAGGTTGTCGTCCTTCTCGCGCAGCAGCCTCTTGTCGCGCGCGTACTTGTTGATCAGCGAGGTCAGCGCGGCCCGGAAGCCCTCTTCGTGCGTACCGCCCTCGTGGGTGTGGATGATGTTGGCGAAGGAGTACACGCCCTCGGTGTAGCCGCCGTTCCACTGCATGGCGATCTCGAGGGACAGCTGCCTGTCCTTGTCCTCGGCCTCCAGGTCGATGACGGTCGGGTGGACCGCCTCGCCCTTTCGGGAGTTGAGGTACTTCACGAAGTCGACGATGCCGCCCTCGTAGTGGTACGTGACGGTCTTGACCTCGGCCTTCTCGTCCGCACCGGCCTCGTCGGCACCGGTCACGGCCTTCGCCGACTCGCGCTCGTCAGTGAGTTTGATCGTCAAACCCTTGTTGAGGAACGCCATCTCCTGGAAGCGCCGCGAGAGCGTCTCGAAGGAGTAGTCGGTGGTCTCGAAGATGTCGCCGTCGGCCCAGAAGGTGACCGACGTGCCGGTCTCGTCCGTGGCCTCGTGCTGGGCGAGCGGGGCCGTCGGGACGCCCATCTTGTAGTCCTGCGTCCAGCGGTGGCCGTCGGTCCTCACCTCGACGGAGACCTTGCTGGACAGGGCGTTCACGACCGAGACACCGACGCCGTGCAGACCACCGGAGACCGCGTAGCCGCCGCCGCCGAACTTGCCGCCCGCGTGCAGCACGGTCAGCACGACCTCGACAGCCGGCTTGCCCTCGGACGGCACGATGCCCACCGGGATGCCACGGCCGTTGTCGACGACGCGGACGCCGCCGTCGGCCAGGATCGTCACCTGGATCGTGTCCGCGTGCCCGGCCAGCGCCTCGTCGACGGAGTTGTCGACGACCTCGTACACGAGGTGGTGCAGACCGCGCTCACCGGTCGAGCCGATGTACATGCCGGGTCGCTTGCGGACCGCGTCCAGACCCTCGAGGACGGTGATGGCACTGGCGTCGTACGAGGCGGTGACCTCGCTGTTGGAGGTGATCGCCTCGCTGCTCACGCCTTCGTCGGTGGACGGGATGTTCTCGTTGGGGTTGCCGGAATCGGCCACGAAGCGCCCTTTCTGGCACAGCACGAGCCAGGCTCGTCGGCGGGTTGCCGGAGCGGCTGCGGCATGTTGCGTTGGTAAGCCTTGATCAGCGTTGCTCAGCTTTTCCCGGACGGTCCCCAGCGAGTGGGGCGGGATTGCTTCCAGTCTACCGGTAGCACTGACACTGATGGGGGTTTGCCGGTACCTGAGTCCGCATGTGCCGCCCTCGACGGGTCTCGTCCTACTCCCGATATACGGATGGGGGCTCCAAGAGGCTCACAGAGCCACTCAGCGCTTCCGGCCGTCAACCCTTGGCTACTTCGGAGTCAGGTCCCGATTCGCAACCGTGTGCGGGCACACGACGGAAGCGCCGCCGGCCCTCCCAAACGGCGGACGGAAGCCCTCGATGTGAAGTCGGTCACGTACTGTCGACGGGTGGGAAACCGGTGCCGATCAGCCGCGTGCTGTCGACAGGTGGGAAACCGGTGCCGATCAGCCGTAGGTATCGCCCGGACCGGTGCTGCCGGGGGCGCGCAGCGGCCCGTAGCGGCGCGCGGGGCCGCCGGGACCCTGCACCTTGATCAACTGCACCGTGCCGTGGCCCAGGTCCTCGTTGAGGCGCGCGACCAGCGTGGGCGCGAGCAACCGGAGGTTCGTCGCCCAGGCCGTCGAGTCACAGCGCACGATCAGAACCCGCTCGTCCTCGTCGTACCTCTCCGGCACACAGTGCTTGGCCACGTCCTCACCGACGATCTGCGGCCAGCGGCCCATCACACCGCCCACCGCGGCCGGCGCCTCCCAGCCGCGCTCGGTGATCAACCGGTTGATCGCGGAACCGAGCGCCATCGGATCGCGGCCGTCGGCGCGCGCCCCGGAGCGCAGACCCCCGCGGCGCGCCTGCCTCTTCTGCTGCGCCGCGTCCCCACGCGCGCGTGCGGCGTCCTTCGCGGCACGCAACGCCACGCGCGCGAGATCGACGCCGGAGGGCTCGGGAGCCTTGGGAGCCTTGGGGGGCTGAGGGGCGTCGCCGGATGTGTTCTCCGTCATACCCGCTCCACCGTCCCTTCGGACACGGCGAACCGCGTCCCGGACAGCATATGCGGTACGTCGTCGTCGACCGCCGCCGTCACCAGGACCTGCTCGCCGGGCGCTACCAGTTCCGCGAGGCGCTCACGACGACGGGTGTCCAGCTCGGCGAAGACGTCGTCGAGCACCAGAACCGGCTCGTTGCCCTCCGCCCGGAGCAGGTCGTACGACGCCAGACGCAACGCCAGCGCGTAGGACCAGGACTCGCCGTGGGACGCGTAGCCCTTCGCGGGGAGCTGGCCGAGCTTGAGCACCAAGTCGTCGCGGTGCGGGCCGATCAAGGTCACCCCGCGCTCGATCTCCTGCTTGCGGGCCTCAGCGAGCGCGGCCATCAACTGTTCGAAGAGGTCCTCACGGGTGTGTGCCTCACCCGGCGCGGACGGCTTGTACTCCAGCGCGATCGGGCCGCCACCGGGCGCGAGTTGCTCGTACGCCTTGTCGGCCAGCGGCTGGATCGTGGCGATCAGATCCAGACGCTGGGCGAGCAACTCCGCCCCCGCGCGCGCCAGATGCTGGTCCCACACATCGAGGGTGGACATGTCCATGGCGCGCCCACCGTGCCGACGGGCCAGCGCCGCCGACTTCAGCAGCGTGTTGCGCTGCTTGAGGACCCGGTCGTAGTCGGAACGGACCCCGGCCATGCGCGGGGAACGCGCGGTGATCAGCTCGTCGAGGAAACGACGCCGCTCACCGGGGTCGCCCTTGACCAGCGCGAGATCCTCCGGCGCGAACAGCACGGTCCGCACGATCCCCAGCACGTCACGTGGCCTGACCTGCGAGGACCTGTTGATACGGGCCCGGTTGGCACGCCCCGGGTTCAGTTCCAGCTCCACCAGCTGCTGCCGCTCGCCCTGCCGGACCTGCGCCCGGATGATCGCGCGCTCGGCGCCCATGCGGACCAGAGGGGCGTCGGAGGAAACCCGGTGGCTGCCGAGAGTGGCGAGATAGCCGACGGCCTCGACGAGATTGGTCTTGCCCTGCCCGTTCGGCCCGACGAAGGCCGTCACCCCGGGGTCGAGCGGGACCTCGACCCGGGGGTACGAACGGAAGTCGGCAAGCGACAGATGCGTGACGTGCATGGTCGTTTCGCCGACCTCCCTCGGTGCTCGGTTACTTCTTCTCGACCGCGTGGCCGCCGAACTGGTTCCGCAGCGCCGCGATCATCTTCATCTGGGGCGAGTCCTCCTGGCGGGAGGCGAACCGCGCGAACAGCGACGCGGTGATCGCCGGCAGCGGCACCGCGCTGTCGATCGCCGCCTCCACCGTCCAGCGTCCCTCGCCGGAGTCCTGTGCATAACCCCGGAGCTCGTCCAGGTGCTCGTCCTCGTCGAGCGCGTTGACCGCGAGATCCAGCAGCCAGGAGCGGATGACCGTGCCCTCCTGCCAGGAACGGAAGACCTCCCGGACATCGGTCACGGAGTCGACCTTCTCCAGGAGCTCCCAGCCCTCGGCGTAGGCCTGCATCATCGCGTACTCGATGCCGTTGTGGACCATCTTCGCGAAGTGGCCCGCACCGACCTTGCCTGCGTGCACCGAGCCCGCGTCGCCCTCCGGCTTGAGCGCGTCGAAGACCGGCTGCACCTTGGCGACGTGCTCCTTGTCGCCGCCGTACATCAGCGCGTAGCCGTTCTCCAGGCCCCAGACGCCGCCGGAGACGCCGCAGTCGACGAAGCCGATGCCCCTGGCCGCCAGCTCCTCGGCGTGCTTCACGTCGTCGGTCCAGCGGGAGTTGCCGCCGTCCACGACGACATCGCCGGGCTCCAGGAGCTCGGCGAGCTGGTCGATCGTGGTCTGCGTGGCCTCACCGGCCGGGACCATCACCCAGATCACGCGAGGCCCGCTGAGCTTGCCCACCAGCTCTTCCAGGCTGTGGACATCGGCGAGGTCCGGGTTGCGGTCGTATCCGAGGACGGTGTGACCTGCGCGGCGGATCCGCTCGCGCATGTTGCCGCCCATCTTGCCGAGGCCGACGAGACCGAGCTCCATCAGTTGTTTTCCTTAGGTTCTGCGACGTGGCGTGGCGGCACGTGCGTACCGCGGGGCACTTTCGTACCCGCGTCCGAGCCTAAACCCGGACGCTCGCGCACATCTGTGGGCATACGCGCTCAGTCGTACGCCCTCACCTGCGGCTTTGTCCTCAGCCTGTGGACAGCCACCGACGATCCCCGGCGTCTCGGGCAGGCTCAGCCGCTGAGGCGCACCGGCATGATCAGGTACTTGTAGGCGTCGTCCGCCTCGGCGTCAAGCGCGGGCTTGCCGCTGAGCAGCGCGGGCTTCGTGGACGTCGTGAACGACAGCTGGGCCACCGGAGAGTCGATGGCGCTCAGGCCGTCCAGCAGGAACGTGGGGTTGAAGGCGATCGAGATGTCGTCGCCTTCGAGCTGGGCGTCCACCCTTTCCACAGCCTGTGCGTCGTCGCTGGAGCCCGCCTCCAGGATGAGTACGCCCTGCTCGAAGCTCAGCCGCACCGGGGTGTTGCGCTCGGCGACCAGGGCCACACGCTTGACGGCCTCCACGAACGGGGCGGTCTCGATGACGGCGACGCTGTTGAACTCCGTCGGGAACAGCGTGCGGTACTTCGGGAGGTCGCCCTCCAGCAGGCGGGTCGTCGTACGGCGGCCGGCACCCTCGAAGCCGATCAGGCCCTCGCCGGAGCCCGAGCCGGACAGCGCCAGGATCACCTGGTCGCCGCTGGTCAGGGCCTTGGCGGTGTCCAGGAGCGTCTTGGCGGGCACCAGGGCGACCGCGGAGGCCTCCGGGTTCTCCGGCTTCCACAGGAACTCGCGGACCGCGAAGCGGTAACGGTCGGTGGACGCCAGCGTGACGGTGTCGCCCTCGATCTCGATACGGACACCCGTGAGGACCGGAAGCGTGTCGTCACGGCCGGCCGCGATGGCGACCTGGGAGGCGGCGGAGGCGAAGACCTCACCGGGAACCGTGCCCGTCGCGTTCGGCATCTGCGGCAGGGCCGGGTACTCCTCCACAGGCAGGGTGTGAAGTGTGAACCGGGACGAGCCGCAGACCACGGTCGCCCGTACACCGTCTGTGGAAATCTCCACCGGCCGGTTGGGGAGCGCGCGGCAGATGTCCGCGAGGAGGCGGCCCGAGACCAGGACCGTGCCCTCCTCGTCGACCTCGGCCTCCACCGACACCCGCGCCGAGACCTCGTAGTCGAAGCTGGACAGGCTCAGCTGGCCTTCCTCGGCCTTCAGCAGCAGGCCGGCGAGGACAGGCGCCGGCGGACGGGCCGGGAGGCTGCGTGCCGCCCAGGCCACTGCCTCCGCGAGTACGTCGCGTTCCACCCGGATCTTCACTGTTGCCGCCTCCTGCTGTTGCCGGCGCTTCTCGCTCTGCCTGGCCCTCGTCGTCTGTCTCGGTGTCGACGGTCCCTGTGAGGGGGAGGACACCGGGGACCAGTCTGACGCACCGCACTGACAGTAGGTGCCTCTCGGGGTCAAGTCGTGACGAGGGGCAGCCGGGCACCGAAGAGCGAGTTGTGCACAGGGCCCCCTTCGAAACGGATTCCCAGCTCTCTCTAGTCGGGAGTAGTAGTAGGGGCTGTGGATACCGTGGATAACCTCGTTTGCCCAGCTCAGAGCGGGAATTTTGTCCACGGGTCCTGTGGGTGGAGGCGGTGGACAACTGGGCGTATCTGTGGAGAACAGAAAGTTCTGCACACGCCGTGCACAGGGTGAGGCGAGTTCTCCCCAGCGCCGTCCCCAGCTTTACCCACGTTTCCCACAGCCCAACCCGGCAGCTTTGTGTGACGCCTTTCACTCGACCCGGTGAGGAGGCGCGTCGCGTTGCCGAACAGTGGACAGGCATGTGGAGAAGCGACGGTTTGCTGGGGACAACTCCGCCCAGCCTGTGGGTGGCCGGTGGACAACGCGGTGCACAGCCTGTGGATCATCTCGTTGTCCACAGTCTGTGGAGATCCTTCGTCCACGAATCCACAAGCAGCTGAGCTGGCCTGATGGTCTATCAACAGTGGCTGCTGTGGACACGATCTGGACAACTTCCCGGTC
Source organism: Streptomyces sp. NPDC029044 (assembly GCF_040637495.1). NCBI lineage: Bacteria > Bacillati > Actinomycetota > Actinomycetes > Kitasatosporales > Streptomycetaceae > Streptomyces > Streptomyces sp. NPDC029044. The sequence goes on along the minus strand of NZ_JBEZWN010000003.1, from coordinate 239,954 downwards.
CCCAGGATGTGGACGGCAGAAAGTCCACGAATCTGTGGAGGGAGGCCGTAACCCGGCAGCTATTCGAACAGCGGGTTGCGATCTGGTGCCTGGGGATGGAGGCGGGACATCCGCACCAGTGGAGTTCGGAGGGGCTTGGAAGGGCTCGATGGCGGCTCGGGGAGGGGCTGGGGAGGGCTCGGGAGTCCGCAGGCAGGCGTTGCTGAGCCCGCCTGTTGGCAGCAGGCGCTTCTGTGCATGAACAGGAGCTCATGAACAGGCTTCTGTGCATGGAAAAGGGCACCCCTGAGGCTCAGGGGCGCCCTCAGCGGTGTACCGCTGTCGCCGTCAGCCGTTCTTGATGCGGTTGGTCAGCTCGGTGACCTGGTTGTAGATGGAGCGGCGCTCGGCCATCAGATTGCGGATCTTGCGGTCCGCGTGCATCACCGTGGTGTGGTCGCGGCCGCCGAACAGCGCGCCGATCTTCGGCAGCGACAGGTCCGTCAGCTCACGGCACAGGTACATGGCGATCTGCCGCGCGGTGACGAGGGCGCGGCCGCGCGAGGTGCCGCACAGGTCCTCGACGGTCAGCCCGAAGTAGTCCGCCGTCGCGCCCATGATCGCCGTCGAGGTGATCTCGGGCGCGGAATCGTCGCCGCCGGGGATGAGGTCCTTGAGGACGATCTCCGTCAGACCGAGGTCCACCGGCTGCCGGTTGAGCGACGCGAACGCCGTGACCCGGATCAGCGCGCCCTCCAGTTCGCGGATGTTGCGCGAGATCCGGGACGCGATGAACTCCAGCACCTCCGGCGGTGCGTTCAGCTGCTCCTGTACCGCCTTCTTGCGGAGGATCGCGATCCGTGTTTCCAGCTCGGGCGGCTGGACGTCCGTGATCAGGCCCCACTCGAAACGGTTCCGCAGCCGGTCCTCCAGCGTCACCAGCTGCTTCGGCGGCCGGTCGGAGGAGAGCACGATCTGCTTGTTGGCGTTGTGGAGCGTGTTGAAGGTGTGGAAGAACTCCTCCTGCGTCGACTCCTTGTCCGCCAGGAACTGGATGTCGTCGACGAGCAGGATGTCCATCTCGCGGTACCGCTTGCGGAAGCTGTCGCCCTTGCCGTCGCGGATGGAGTTGATGAACTCGTTGGTGAACTCCTCCGAGCTCACGTACCGCACCCGCGTGCCCGGGTAGAGGCTGCGCGCGTAGTGCCCGATCGCGTGCAGCAGGTGCGTCTTGCCGAGCCCGGACTCCCCGTAGATGAACAAGGGGTTGTACGCCTTCGCCGGTGCCTCGGCCACAGCGACCGCGGCCGCGTGGGCGAAGCGGTTGGAGGCGCCGATCACGAACGTGTCGAAGAGGTACTTCGGGTTCAGCCGCGCGGTGGGCTCCCCGGGGCCGGTCGCCGGCGCAGGCTGCGCGGCCAGGGGGCCGGGCGCCCCTGTCGTCGGCAGGTTCGGGCCGACCGGGCCGCCCCGGTGCACGTGCCCGGAGCCGGCCGGCGGCTCGGGCAGCTCCCGGCGCACCGGGTCGCGCTGGTCGTAGTCGGGGCGTGGCGCGTCGTAGTCGGAGCGCGGCTGCTCGTAGGAGGGGCGCTCCATGGGCTGCGGGCGGTAGTCCTGCGTGGCGGAGCCGTAGGAGTCCTGGGAGCCGTAGGAGTCCTGGGAACCGTAGGCGTCCTGTGCGGGTGACGCGTACGGGTCACGTTCGGGGAAGCCGAGGCGCTGCTGCTGCCAGCCGTACTCGTCCTGCTGCGGCGGCCGGGGCCAGCCGCCCGGCTCGGGGCGCTGGTACTCGGACGGGTATGCGGGACGGGCGGTGGGAAGTTGATCTGCGCGCGTAGGCGGGAGCTGGTCACCGGCCGTCCCGGGCAGTTGGTCGGCGCGGTGGCGGCCGTACCCCTCGTACCCGTCACGGTCCTGGCGGTCCTGGCGCTCTTGGCGGTCATAGGCGTCACGCTCGGGACGGTCGTAGCCGTCACGTTCCGGCCGGTCGTATCCGTCACGGTCCTGGCGGTCCTGGCGGTCATAGGCGTCACGCTCGGGACGGTCGTAGCCGTCGCGGTCGGAGCGGTCGTATCCGTCGCGGTCCTGGCGAGCGGCCGGGAGCTCGGGTTCCTCGTAGCGCGGCTGGGGGCGGGAGGGCGCCGGCGTGGCGGGGGGCTCGCCCGCGGAGTCATCGACGGTGATCGCGATCCGGATCGGGCGGCCGCACTCGCGGCTCAGTGTCTCGCTGACGATCGGCGCCAGCCGGCCCTCCAGGACGCCCTTGGCGAATTCGTTCGGCACGGCGAGCAGGGCGGTGTCCGCGACCAGCGCGAGCGGCTGGCAGCGCCGGATCCAGTGCTCGTCCTTCCCTTCGACCCCCTGGCCGCGGCCCTCCCCGAGGAGCTGCTCCAATACGCGTGGCCACACTGCGGCAAGATCGGCAGGTACGTCAGCCACAGGGCACGCTCTCTCACAGGTCCCACGAACGTGTGGTTCTGGGACGGCTCGGGATGTAAATCGGGTGGGGCAGGGATAAGGGAACGAATCGGAGTTCCGTCACGGTAGTCAGGGCGGCCGGTAGGGTTCAAGTTGTTGTCCCCAGCCTGTGGACAAGTGTCTCCCGACGACTCCTGGTTTGACCGGATGGCGTAGCCGCGCGTACCGTAACCAGGTCGAGTTGTCGATGGCTGCTGCCGCCTGCCTCCGATGGGCACAGATCATTTGGGTGATCGGTCAGCGGTGCACTCGGGCGTAACTGCGAGCTACTCGTGGGCGCACGGTGACAGCCAGGACGGCACCCCGCAACCACCGATTCTTTCTGGAGCCCCCGAGTGAGCAAGCGCACCTTCCAGCCGAACAACCGTCGTCGCGCGAAGACCCACGGCTTCCGGCTGCGTATGCGCACCCGTGCCGGCCGCGCGATTCTCGCGTCCCGCCGTAGCAAGGGTCGCGCCCGTCTGTCCGCCTGATTCCGATCAGGTCATGACGTCGTGCTGCCCACCGAGAACCGGCTGAGGCGGCGCGAGGACTTCGCGACCGCGGTACGGCGAGGCCGTCGGGCAGGACGCCCGCACCTCGTCGTCCACCTTCGAAGCGGTGCCACGGACCCGCATGCGCCTGGGGAGAGCGCTCCCCCGACGCGTGCGGGTTTCGTCGTGAGCAAAGCGGTGGGTGGCGCGGTCGTGCGCAACAAAGTGAAGCGCAGGCTTCGCCACCTGATGCGCGAGCGAGTCGCCCAGCTGCCCCCCGGTAGCCTGGTAGTCGTACGAGCGCTGCCCGGATCGGGCGACGCCGACCATGCACAGCTGGCCCGAGACCTGGATGCCGCTCTCCAGCGGTTGCTGGGAGGGGGCGCGCGATGAAGTACCCGCTGCTGGCTCTGATCAAGCTCTACCAGTGGACGATCAGTCCGCTGCTCGGGCCAGTCTGCAAGTACTACCCGTCGTGCTCCCACTACGGCTTCACGGCCATCGACCGGCATGGTGCCATCAAGGGAACGGCACTCACGGCATGGCGCATCCTGCGGTGCAATCCGTGGTCGCTGGGCGGTGTGGATCATGTCCCGCCGCGCAAGCGTCCGCGGTGGCACGAAATGCTGCGTAACGCGTGGCGCGCACGCAAGGGCGGGCCCTCCGCCGCCGGACCGGCCACCGAGGGACAGACTTCTCCCACAAGTCCGTCGAGTCCTTCGAGCCCGGCCGCAGAGACACCGTCCCATGCCCAAGGAGCATGATTAGTGGACACGATTGCCAGCCTCTTCAGCTTCATCACCACACCCGTCTCCTGGGTCATCGTCCAGTTCCACACGGTGTACGGCGCCATCTTCGGCCCTGATACCGGGTGGGCCTGGGGCCTGTCGATCGTGTCCCTGGTGATCCTGATCCGTATCTGCCTGATCCCGCTCTTCGTGAAGCAGATCAAGGCCACGCGGGCGATGCAGACGCTCCAGCCCGAGATGAAGAAGATCCAGGAGCGCTACAAGAACGACAAGCAGCGTCAGTCCGAAGAGATGATGAAGCTGTACAAGGAGACGGGTACCAACCCGCTCTCCTCGTGCCTTCCCATCCTGGCGCAGTCCCCGTTCTTCTTCGCCCTGTACCACGTGCTCAACAGCATCGCCTCGAACGACACCATCGGTGTGATCAACGAGAACCTGCTGCAGAGCGCGCAGAAGGCACACATCGTCGGTGCGCCCCTGGCGGTGAAGTTCACCGACAGCTCGTCGAAGGTGGAAGCGCTCGGTGCCTCGCTCACCGATGTGCGTGTGGTCACCGCCGTCATGATCGTCCTGATGTCGGCGTCGCAGTTCTTCACCCAGCGCCAGCTGATGACGAAGAACGTCGACACCACGGTGAAGACGCCGTTCATGCAGCAGCAGAAGATGCTGATGTACGTCTTCCCCGTCATGTTCGCCGTCTTCGGCATCAACTTCCCCGTCGGTGTCCTCGTCTACTGGCTGACCACCAACGTGTGGACCATGGGTCAGCAGATGTACGTCATCCGCAACAACCCGACCCCGGGTTCCAAGGCCCAGGCCGAGTACCTGGAGCGCCTGACCAAGCACGTCACGCAGCACAACAAGGTCGGCAAGCGCCGCGACCGGGCCATCGTCAAGGCCATCGTCGCCAAGGGCCGCGACCGCAACGAGTTCGAGCGCAAGTTCATCAACGGCCTGAGCAAGGCCAACCTCGCCGCCCAGGCCGACGGCACCGTGATCAAGAGCGACACGGCGGCCGCGGTTGAGGCCGAGGACGGTACGCCGACCACCGCCACCGGTGCCCCGAAGCGTCAGCAGCCGAAGCGGCAGAGCAAGTCGCAGCGTCAGCACGGCGCCGCCGGTGCCAAGGCGGCGGGTGAGAACGAGCCGAAGACGTCGCTGACGAAGTCCGACGAGCCCGAGGACGCCAAGCCCGCCGGCGCTGCCAAGAAGGGCGGCGCGAAGCCCGCCGGTGGTACCCGCAGCAAGGCCCAGTCCGGACAGCGCAAGGGTCCCCAGCGGCCCAAGTCCCCGTCCAAGAAGTAAGAAGGAGTCCATCCCGTGACGGAAGGCACCACCTCCGCCGCTGCCGAGGGTGCAGACACCCTGACTCGCCTGGAGCAGGAAGGCGAGATCGCGGCGGACTACCTGGAGGGTCTGCTCGACATCGCCGACCTCGACGGTGATATCGACATGGACGTCGAGGCCGACCGTGCCTCCGTCTCGATCATCAGCGACGCGGGCGGCCGTGATCTGCAGAAGCTGGTCGGCCGTGACGGCGAGGTGCTGGAGGCGCTCCAGGAGCTCACTCGTCTGGCCGTGCACCGGGAGACCGGTGACCGCAGCCGCCTGATGCTGGACATCGCCGGCTACCGGGCGCAGAAGCGCTCGGAGCTGTCGGAGCTGGGCGCCAAGGCTGCCGCGGAGGCCAAGAGCAGCGGTGAGGCCGTCAAGCTGAAGCCGATGACGCCCTTCGAGCGCAAGGTCGTGCACGACGCGGTCAAGGCCGCGGGTCTGCGCAGCGAGTCCGAGGGCGAGGAGCCGCAGCGCTTCGTCGTCGTGCTGCCCGCCTGATCGGCCCCTACGTTCTCCGGCCCCGTCTGTTGCGCAGGCGGGGCCGAACTTTGTCAGCCTGATAGTTCTGGTGGTTCTGGTGTCGGCGCCGGGTGCGCTGACGCGGTACGGAAGGACGGTCCCCCGTGACGGAGGCAGCGGAGCTTCCCCCCGCGCCCGAGCAGGCTCGCGAGGTGTTCGGTGATCGCTTCGCGGATGCGGTGCGGTATGCCGAGCTGCTCGCCGAGGCGGGCGTGAAGCGTGGTCTCATCGGCCCGCGGGAGGTGCCCCGCCTGTGGGAGCGGCACCTGCTGAACTGCGCGGTGCTCTCGGAGGTCGTGCCCGACGGAGTCACGGTGTGCGATGTCGGCTCCGGGGCCGGTCTTCCCGGCATTCCGCTGGCGCTGGTCCGCACCGACCTGAAGATCACGCTCCTGGAGCCGCTGTTGCGGCGCACCAACTTCCTCACTGAAGTCGTGGAGCTGCTCGGCCTTGACCATGTGACCGTCATGCGCGGCCGGGCCGAAGAGGTCATGGGGAAGATTCAACCGGTCCACGTGGTGACGGCCCGGGCCGTGGCGCCGCTCGACCGGCTCGCCACCTGGGGTATCCCGCTGCTGAGGCCGTACGGGGAGATGCTCGCGCTCAAGGGTGACACCGCGGAAGAGGAGCTGAAGAGCGCGTCGACCGCGCTCAGCAAGCTGGGCGCGGTGGAGACCTCCATCCTGCATGTGGGTGAGGGCGTGGTGGATCCCATGTCCACCGTCGTGCGGGTCGAGGTCGGGGAGAGCCCCGGCGGTGTGCGCTTCGCCGCGAAGCGTGCCAAGGCGGCTCGCACAGGGCGGACGCGCCGACGGCGTTGAGGCGGTCCGTCTCTCGGGCGCTATCCGGCTGCCGTCACTGATCCGAGGCGAGGGGTCACCTGACGGGTGCTGATCCGTCCTGACGACGAGACGTACTCCACACAAGCTGCCAAACCCATGCAAGCCGGAGTGTCGCGAGGGTCCGGCCTCGGCTGCTGTGCATCGTGTTTCACGTGAAACGTCGCTCACTGCTGCACGGCATCATCAGTCGTGGCCGCGCCGCGGCCGAACCCCGCGACCGCAAGCCTCTAGGTTCACTCGATGAGGGACCTGAGGTGTCCACAGAGGTGGATTTCTCCACAGAACGACAGGCCTCACTGGTTCACGACCCCGAAGACATGGGAGGCTCTGTTCATTGCGAGCCTGAAGTCGAGGAGAGTGAATCCTTGCGGTCCGACGCCAACATCGCGGGACCGATGACCGATCCGGTCCCCGGTCCCCGTACCGAGTCGATGGGGGCGGATGTTTCACGTGAAACACCGCCTCCGATGGACGACACTCCCATCGGTCGTGCTGCCCAACTGGCGGTGGAGGCTCTGGGTCGTGCCGGCGAGGGTCTGCCACGGCCCGAGCAGACCCGAATCATGGTGGTCGCCAACCAGAAGGGTGGCGTGGGCAAGACGACGACGACCGTCAACCTTGCCGCTTCCCTGGCGCTGCACGGTGGTCGGGTCCTGGTGGTCGACCTCGACCCGCAGGGCAATGCGTCCACGGCGCTGGGTATCGACCACCACGCCGAAGTCCCTTCCATCTATGACGTGTTGGTCGACAGCAGGCCGCTCTCCGAGGTGGTCCAGCCGGTCCCCGACGTCGAGGGCCTCTTCTGTGCTCCCGCTACGATCGATCTCGCCGGTGCGGAGATCGAGCTGGTGTCCCTGGTGGCACGGGAGAGCAGGCTTCAGCGGGCGATCCAGGCATACGAGCAGCCGTTGGATTACATCCTCATCGACTGCCCGCCCTCCCTCGGTCTTCTGACGGTCAATGCGCTGGTGGCCGGCCAGGAAGTTCTGATCCCCATTCAGTGCGAGTACTACGCGCTGGAAGGCCTCGGGCAGCTTCTACGCAACGTCGACTTGGTGCGGGGGCACCTCAACCCCGCCCTGCATGTGTCGACCATCCTGCTCACCATGTACGACGGCCGGACGCGGCTCGCGTCCCAGGTCGCGGAAGAGGTGCGCACCCACTTCGGTGACGAGGTGCTGCGGACGAGCATCCCCCGCTCTGTCCGTATCTCGGAGGCGCCGAGTTACGGGCAGACGGTACTGACCTACGATCCTGGATCGAGTGGTGCCCTCTCCTACCTTGAGGCGGCACGAGAGATCGCGCTGAAGGGTGTCGGCATCAGCTATGACGCGACGCACGCCCATATCGGCGTACAGCAGAACGACCCGAGCATGGTGGAGGGCATTCAGTGAGCGAGCGACGAAGGGGGCTGGGCCGTGGTCTCGGCGCACTGATCCCTGCTGCGCCGACGGAGAAGTCGGTGGCTCAGGCTGCGGCGGGGAACGCTGCTTCCTCATCCCCTGCGGCAGTGCCGGTCCTGCCGAACGATCGTGGGGTGGCCGCGGCGAAGGTGGCGACTCTGCCGACGGTTTCACGTGAAACAGAGGAGCCGGTGCAGCCGGTTGCTCCCGCCACGCCTCCGGCGCCCATCGGTGCGCACTTCGCCGAGATCCCGCTCGACTCCATCACGCCGAACCCGCGCCAGCCGCGTGAGGTCTTCGACGAGGACGCGCTGCACGAGCTCATCACCTCCATCAAGGAAGTGGGGCTCCTCCAGCCGGTCGTTGTACGGCAAGTGGGTCCTGCCCGCTACGAGCTCATCATGGGTGAGCGTCGGTGGCGCGCCTGCCGTGAGGCGGGGCTGGAGGCGATCCCGGCGATCGTGCGGGCCACGGAGGACGAGAAGCTCCTTCTGGACGCTCTGCTGGAGAACCTGCACCGCGCCCAGCTGAACCCCCTGGAAGAGGCAGCGGCCTATGACCAGCTGCTGAGGGACTTCAGTTGTACGCACGACCAGCTGGCGGACCGCATCGGCCGGTCCCGGCCGCAGGTCTCCAACACCCTGCGTCTGCTGAAGCTCTCGCCGGCCGTGCAGCGCCGGGTCGCCGCCGGGGTGCTCTCCGCGGGCCACGCCCGAGCACTGATCTCCGTCGAGGACTCGGAGGAGCAGGACCGGCTGGCCCACCGCATCGTGGCCGAGGGCCTGTCGGTGCGAGCCGTCGAAGAGATCGTGACCCTGATGGGATCGCGGCCACAGAAGGCTCAGAAGCCCAAGGGTCCGCGTGCCGGCGCCCGGGTCTCTCCTGCACTGTCCGATCTCGCCACGCGGTTGTCCGACCGCTTCGAGACCCGCGTGAAGGTCGACCTGGGGCAGAAGAAGGGCAAGATCACCGTCGAGTTCGCCTCGATGGAGGATCTTGAGCGGATCCTCGGCTCGCTCGCTCCTGGCGAGGGGCCGGTCCTTCAGAAGAGTCTTCTGGAGGGTGACTCCGCGGAGAGCGAGTCCTGAGCCTCCGGCAAGGAGTACCTGCTGTGCAGGAGGCAGAGCGGGCCGTGTCCGGTGTGTGCCGGAACGTGGCCCGCTCTTTCCTTTCTGGCGGTATCGATGGAATCGCATCGTGGATACGATGCGTTCGGGTACGGCGCAGCCACTTGGCAGCACCTCTGAGAGGGAGGCAGGGGCCATGCGAACCATGAGCCGCACCGGACTGGTGAGCACCGGTTTGGGGCTGGGAGCGGTCGGTGGGTTCATCGGCAGTCTCCTCAGGGAACGGAGCGCTCTGACAGCCGCCCGCGATGCGGCGGCGGGCGAAGGAAGCGAGGATCAGCCTTCATGGGCCGCCGGCTCGTACCGCTCACGCTGGACAACCTTCAAGACCTGCCCAAGCGTTGTCGCTCGTGCGTCTTCTGGGAACTCGACCCAGTCAGCGGTGAGGCCGCGGTAAAGGCAGGCACGGCGGCTTCGGAGAAGGAAGCCTGGATCTCGGCGGTTCTGTTGGACTGGGGGTCCTGCGGGCGGGTCGTGTATGTCGACGACGTGCCGGTGGGCTTCGTGCTCTACGCCCCGCCTGCCTATGTCCCCCGCTCTACAGCGTTTCCCACGAGCCCCGTCTCGCCTGATGCGGTGCAGCTGATCACCGCGTTCATCGTGCCGGGTTACCAAGGTCAGGGACTGGGCCGGGTGATGGTGCAGACGGTCGCCAAGGATCTGCTGCGGCGCGGGTTCAAGGCGATCGAGGCCTTCGGTGATGCCCGCTGGAAGGAACCTGCTTGTGTGCTTCCCGCCGATCATCTTCTGGCGGTCGGCTTCAAGACGGTCCGCCAGCACCCCGCCCATCCCCGGCTGAGGCTGGAACTGAGGTCGACGCTCTCCTGGAAGGAAGACGTCGAGATGGCGCTGGACCGGCTGCTGGGTGCCGTGCAGAAGGAGCCGGCCCTCCGGCCCCTGTAGAGCAACCAAACGAATGGGCCAACCCGGCAGGGTTGGCCCATTCGTGTTTCACGTGAAACATGCACCGTGGGTGCGACGGTGCTGCCGATTCACTCGGCGATGAACTCCTCAAGGTCGCGAACGATCGCGGCCTTCGGCTTCGCGCCCACGATGGTCTTGGCGACCTCGCCACCCTGGTAGACGTTCAGGGTCGGGATGGACATGACGCCGTACTTGGCGGCCGTACCCGGGTTCTCGTCGATGTTCAGCTTGACGATCTCGATCTTGTCGCCGTACTCGGAGGCGATGGCCTCGAGGGACGGCGCGATCTGGCGGCAAGGGCCGCACCAGGCGGCCCAGAAGTCCACCAGAACAGGCTTGTCGCTCTTCAGGACGTCCTGCTCGAAGGAGTCGTCGGTCACGTTCTTCAGGGTGCCGGCCACGGAGGGCTCCTTAACTGGTTGGTGCGTGGGGCGGGTAGGGAGAGGTCAGACAGAGGTCTTCTCGGGCTCGGGCTGCTCCTCGTCCGCCAGGGCGGCGAGGTAGCGCTCGGCGTCGAGAGCTGCGGAGCAGCCGGTCCCGGCCGCGGTGATCGCCTGACGGTAGGTGTGGTCGACCACGTCGCCGGCGGCGAAGACGCCGGTCAGGTTCGTGCGCGTCGACGGCGCTTCCACCTTCAGGTAGCCCTCTTCGTCCAGGTCGAGCTGTCCCTTGAAGAGCTCGGTGCGCGGGTCGTGGCCGATGGCGATGAACAGCCCGGTCACCGGCAGGTCCGAGATCTCACCGGTCTTGAGGTTGCGCAGCTTCAGGCCCGAGAGCTTCGGGTCGCCCTGGATCTCGGCGACCTCGCTGTCCCACACGAAGTTGATCTTCGGGTCGGCAAAGGCGCGCTCCTGCATGGCCTTGGAGGCGCGCAGGGTGTCGCGGCGGTGGACGACGGTCACGGACTTGGCGAACCGAGAGAGGAAGGTGGCCTCCTCCATCGCGGTGTCGCCACCACCGATCACGGCGATGTCCTGGTCCTTGAAGAAGAACCCGTCACAGGTGGCGCACCAGGACACGCCACGGCCGGAGAGCGCGTCCTCGTTCGGCAGTCCCAGCTTTCGGTGCTGCGAGCCGGTGGTGACGATGACAGCCTTGGCCTGGTGGACGGTGCCGGCCGTGTCCGTGACGGTCTTGATCTCACCGCTCAGGTCCACGGCCACGATGTCGTCCGGGACGAGTTCGGCTCCGAAGCGCTCCGCCTGGGCGCGCATGTTGTCCATGAGATCAGGGCCCATGATGCCGTCCCGGAAGCCCGGGAAGTTCTCGACGTCCGTGGTGTTCATGAGCGCGCCACCGGCGGTGACGGCTCCCTCGAACACCAGCGGCTTCAGCGACGCGCGCGCGGTGTAGAGCGCCGCCGTGTAGCCGGCGGGCCCGGAGCCGATGATGATCACGTTACGGACGTCGCTCACGGCTTGATTCCTCGTCTCTGGACTGCGTCGTTCGACCGGTGGGAGCGTCTTCAGACCTCTCACCCCACCCAACGGATCCTAAGGGGCGCGCATTCCCACTGTGTCCGGGCACACGGAGATACGGCACCAAGCGGTGACCCCGGAGGGCGAAAGACGAGCGCTCGCTCAGACGGAGGGGTAGGTGCGCTTCAAGAGGACTTCGCCGGTGGCAGTGGACGCCGCCTGCTCCACACACGTCGCGTCGACGATGTAGGCGGTGACCCGGGTGGCGTCGGAAGCATCGGGAAGCAGTACGAGCATGGCCTTCTTCCCTTGGTAGACGCCGTTCTCTGTGGCCAGTGCCGGATCGTCGCGCCCGATGCCGTCGCGAACGCAGCCGGGCACCACGGGTTCCCTGGAGAACTTGGGCTGATTGGTGCCGGGGGCCGTCGCCGCGCCGTAGGGGGTGCGGGAGCTGCCGCCCTTGGTCTTGTCATGGGCCAGGAGGTCGGTGACCTGCTTCTGGAGCTTTCCCTCGGAGAAGGTGTCCGAGGCGGTGGTCTGCCGTCCGCCTGCCGACTCATGAGGGGGCTTGTTGTCACCGAGGGATGACAGCAGGACGGAACCCAGCCCCAGGGCGGCCACCGTGAAGGCGGTCCCCAGGACGGCGACCCTGCGGCGCCCGATGCGGGTGCGGTTCTTGCGGCCAGGGCCGGTGGTGGAGGAGCGGGGGCGGCCGGCGGGTCGGTCGGCAGGCCGGTCAGTAGGTGTCGATGTTTCACGTGAAACATGCGCCCCGCTATCGTCCCCGGACGAGGCACCGGCGGCGCCGGGAACGGGAGCATTCTCCGGCTCCGGACTCTCCTCGGATTCCGGACCGCCGGCGTTCAGCAGGGCCTCGGCGGCGAGAGCGGCATCGATGCGGCCCACGACATCGGCGGGCATTCGCGGCGGTCCCGGCAGCGTGCCGAGCATCCCGCGGATCTCCTCCAGGGAGGCATACACATCCGCGCAGAGCTCGCACTCGTCCAGGTGGCGGCGCAGCTCGGTGGTCCGGGCCGGCGGGAGGAGTCCCTCGGCGAGGTCGGAGATCTCCGCGACGTCCGGGTGCCCGGCCATGTCTGTCGTCGACGTCACGCTCGTCCACCTCCGCCCTTCACAGCAGCTGAGTCGGTCGGTCCTGTGTCCGGGGGCGCCGCCTGCGGCCCCGCTGCGGGTGGGACGGCTGTCCCCTGCGTCCGGTTCCGTTCTCCGCCCGGGTTCTTGCCCTCGCCGCCACTGTCCGTCCGCAGGTGGGTGAGCAGCGGCAGGAGTCTGGCCCGTCCGCGGGCGCATCTGCTTTTCACCGTGCCGGTGGGCACATCGAGAATGCGGGCCGCCTCCGCGACCGGGTAGCCCTGCATGTCCACCAGGACGAGCGCGGCACGCTGGTCCGTCGGAAGGGTTCCCAGGGCTTCGATGAGCTGCCGGTGAAGATCGTTGCGCTCGGCGGGGGCCGAGGCCGACTCGTGCGGCTCCAGCAGCTGCTCCAGGCGCTCGGTGTTGTCCACGGGGGAGGTCTTCCGGGACGCCGCTTTGCGGGCACGGTCCAGGCAGGCGTTCACCGTGATCCTGTGCAGCCACGTCGTGACGGCCGACTGGCCCCGGAAGGTGTGGGCGGCCCGATAGGCGGACACGAGGGCGTCCTGCACGGCGTCAGCGGCCTCCTCGCGGTCGCCGAGCGTCCGCAGGGCGACGGCCCAGAGCCGGTCGCGATGCCGGCGCACGATCTCACCGAAGGCATCGGGGTCGCCTTCGACGTGGCGGGCGAGCAGATCCTGATCGCTCACTCCGTCACATCCGGTGCCGTCTGCCATCGGCCTCCTTCCTCGAGGCAGATGCCGTCAGCTGGTCACCTTGATGTCCGCCACCCTGCCGCGCCACTTGCCGTCGTCGGCCTGTATGGGCAGCTTCGTCAGCCACACCAGGAGATACCGGCTCTTGAGCGACTTGTCAGGCTTGAGCTGGACGGTCGTTCCCGAACCTTGGGCGACCTTGGAGTAGGCGTCGAGGGACGTCGGCTCCGAGCCCGCGTCAGGGCTCGCGCTCCGAAGCTCGACGGAGGTGTCCCCCACGAAGGTGACGGTAACCTTCCCTACCTGCTGGGTCTTACCGAGGTCGAGGATGATGCCGACGCCCGACTTCAGCCGGCCGAAGTCCGCGCTCAGGTAGAAGTCCGTCTGCCAATAGGTGGCCGTGCTGTTGTCGTAGACCTTCCCTATGTCCGACGGCTTCTCCGACTGATCCCCGAGAGGATCGAAGTCGCGGGCACCGCTGATGGCGATGGGCTTGCCGCCCGACGGCTTCTTCGGGCTCTTGTCGTTCCCGTCGTTCGTCTGCGTCTGGCCCGGGTCGTCGTTCTTGCCGCCCTGGTCCATCAGCGCGTCCGCGAGCTGCCAGCTGCCGAGGCCCAGAGCGGCGATCAGGAGTGCGGAGACGGCCCACTTCAGGGCCTTGCCCGTGCGGCTCTGGAGCGGGGGCGGCGGAGACGTGATCGGCTGGGTGACACCGGGGTGCGGGCCCTGACGGCCGTAGGTGCCCTGCTGATACGTCGTGCGCTGGTACTCGGGCGGGGCCGTGAACGCCGGCTCCGGCGGGCGGATGCGGGGCATCTCGCCAATCGCTTTCACCAACTCCTCCGGCGTGGTGCACGGCGACTCGTGCCGGGAGGCGGTGGCACCGTCGTTGGCGAGCGCGCGCATCGAGAGCTCGGACAGACCGCGATGCACGCCGGCCCGCACCTGGTCGGGTGCGATCAGGCCGATGTCCTTCGGCAGGCCCGACAGACCGTAGGCGTCGCTCTCGTAGGGCCAGCGCTGCGTGAGCGCCGCGTACAGCAGGGCGCCGATGGCCTCGGTGTCGGTGCGCTGCGGAGTGTCGGACGCGACGCCGCGCAGCGCGGCGTTCACGGCGAGGCCGCGGATGCGCCACTGCCCGGTCGAGGCACGCAGTACGGCGTTGGGGTTCAGCCGCAGATGGGCGAGACCTTCACGGTGGGCCGCGGCCATGGCGGAGGAGACCTGACTGACCATCTGGTAGGCGTCGTAGGGCTCCAGGGGCCCGGAGGCGAGGAGCGTGGTCAGCTCCGTCGCGTCGGGAAGCCACTCGTGGACGACGTAGACGACGTCGTTCTCCTCCACCGCGTCCAGCACCTGGACGAAGCGAGGGTCACCCAGGAGGGCGGAGGAGCGGGCGGCTGCCAGGACGGAGCGGGCTCGCGAGTGGTCGGCGGGCAGGATGTGCACGCCGACGGCCCGGCGGAGCTTCTCGTCCACGGCACGCCAACTGCTGAAACCGTCCAGACGGGTGACGCACTCCTCGAGGCGGTAGCGTCTGGCCAGTTTGTGACCACTGTGCAGTTCAGGCGGCGAGGGCGTTCCGGCACCGTCGGTCCGGGTGCTCTCCTGTACCTCGTCGCTGTCCGTGTCCCGCTCCCGGTTCTTGGCCACCCCGTCGGCCGTGGACTGGTCCGCCTGTGCGGTCAGCGACGTGTCGTCGCTGTTGTCTGCCACGTCGACGGCAGCCGTACTCCGTTCCGCCACCGTCGTTCCTGCCTCCCCATCCATTGCGCGCCGGCCGGCATCCCTTGCGCGCCGCCCGAAGCCGAAACCAATTGTGCCCACAGTCCGCCGCTATGCACGACACGCGGTGGCTGACGATGGTTGTGCGCCTACCCCCCGACTCAGCGTCCCAGGCGTCCGCGGACCATGCCGACCAGCGAGTTGAGTTCCTCGATGCGCATGCGGCGGGCGGCGACGAAGAAGATCCCGAGCAGCACGGCGCCGCCTGCCAGGACCGCGGCGAGCGAGCCCGCGGGGCCTTGGCCGAGCGAATGTCCGATGCCGTAGCAGGCTGCTCCGCTGAGCAGGGCGGCCGGGACCGACGCGATACACAGCCGGGCGTAAGTCCGCAGGACGCGGGCGCCGTCGAGGTCCCCGCCGAGGCGCTTGCGCAACCGGCGCCAGGCGACGCCGACGCCGATCGCGTAGGCAAGGCCGTACGAAGCGGCCATGCCGACCACGGCCCAGCGGGACGGGATGACGAAGTAGCAGATCGCCGAGGCGCCCGCGTTGACAGCGGCCACGATGACCGTGTTGTAGAAGGGAGTTCGGGTGTCCTCGTAGGCGTAGAAGGCACGCAGGACCACGTACTGCACGGAGTACGGGATCAGGCCGAGCCCGAACGCCATCAGCATGAAGCCCATGTTGGTGGCCTCGCTGGTGCCGGACGAGCCGAACATCAGCGTGCACATCGGGATGCCGAGGGAGAGGAACCCGAACGCGATCGGCACGATCGCTACCGCCGTGGTGCGCAGGCCCTGGGAGATGTCGTCACGGACGGCGCCCCCGTCGCCCTCGGCCGCCGAGCGTGACAGGCGCGGCAGCAGGGCGGCCATGAGGGAGACCGTGATGATGGCCTGCGGAAGACCCCAGATCAGCTGGGCGTTGGCGTAGGCGGCGAAGCCGGTGCCGTCGACCGGGGAGGCCTTGCCCGCGGCGGTGGACAGCTGGATGACGATCATGGCGCCCGCCTGGTTGGCGAGGACGAACAGGACCGTCCACTTGGCCAGTGTGATGGCCTTGCCAAGGCCCTGGCCCTTCCAGTCGAAGCGCAGCCGCAGCCGGAAACCGGTCTCGCGCAGGTAGGGGATCATCGCCAGCGCCTGGACCACGAGGCCGAGCAGGACGCCGATGCCCAGCAGGCGCTGGCCCTCCGGCGGGATGGTCGCGGCCTTCATCCCGGAGGTGGCCGCGGTGCCGTAGACGTAGATGAACATGCCCAGCGTCACGATGATGACGATGTTGTTCAGGACCGGGGTCCACATCATCGCGCCGAACTTGCCGCGGGCGTTGAGGATCTGGCCCATCACCACGTGGATGCCCATGAAGAAGATCGTGGGCAGGAAGTACTGGGCGAAGGTGACGGCGACCTGGTTGGCGGCCGGGTCGCTGGCCACCGGGTCGGACAGCACGCGGATCAGGAGCGGCGCGCCGAGGACAGTGAGGGCGGTGAGTGCGCCGAGCGTGACGATGACCAGGGTGAGCAGGCGGTTGGCGTAGGCCTCGCCGCCGTCGTCGTCCTCCTTCATGGCACGCACGAGCTGCGGCACGAAGACAGAGTTGAGACCACCGCCGACGGTGAGGATGTAGATCATCGTCGGCAGCTGGTAGGCGACCTGGAAGGTGTCACCGAGGAGGCCCACGCCCAGAGCGGAGACGATCAGCGCCGAGCGGATGAAGCCGGTGAGGCGGGAGACCATCGTGCCCGCCGCCATCACGGCGCTGGACCTCATCAGGCCTGCGGCGCGGCCGCCCTTCTTCGGGGCGGCCGATGCGGCGGGCTCGGGGGCCGGCGCCTCCTCCACGACAGACGGTGCCGCCGCCGTCTGGCCGGGCGCCGCGTACTGGTCCTGCGGTGCGTACGGGCCCTGTGCCATCGGTCCGGGAGCCGGGGACGGTCCGGGCACCGAAGGTGTCTCGTACGACGGGTGGCCGCTGCTCTGCTGCTGGTCGCGGAAGAGATGCGCGAACGCGTCCGGCTCCTGGCGCGGCTCGCCCGCCTGGGATACGAGGTCGTCCACGCCCACGAACTGGGTGGTGCGGGGGTCGTCGCCGTACGGCAGGTGCCGCGTGGGGCCCTCCGGCTCCGGCGCGGGGGTCTGCGCCCACACCTGCGGGTCGGGCGCGTACGGCGACTGCGGCGGCTGGCCGTACATCTGCTGCTGCGGCCCGTATGTGCCGGGAGCGGGCGGTGGGTGCGCGGCGCGGTCGTACAGTGCCTCGCCGACGGGGTCCTGAGCGGAGAGGTCCTGGGCCCGGTAGGGGTCCTGGCCGTAGGCGTCCTGGAGATAGATGTCCGCGGGCGGCTGCGGCGGCACCTGGCCGTGCTCGGGCGGTGAACCCTCGGGCCCGCCCGCTTCGGGGTAGCCCGGGTTGCCCGCGGCACGGCCGCGGTCACCGTCGTACGGCGCGTTCATGGTTACCCCACCTCATCGTCCCGGGCCCACCGGCCACGACTTCTCAACGGTCCACTCTCTCACCCGTGCCGGACGGGTCGGCGCTTTCCGCTGCGGTGTCCGGGGCCGGGTCACTCGGCTGCTCCGGGCCGTCCGCCTTGGATCCGGCCGCCGTCTCCTGCTCAAGACGTGCGCCGGAGGCCTCCGGGTTCTGCGGGGCGTCGGCCTGGCTCTGCGGGCCGTCGGTCTCGTCGTCCGCCTCGGCCGCGTCGTCCTCGGCGGCCTCGCGGGCGACTGCGCGCTTGCGCTGGGTGTACATCCGGAAGCCCGCGAGGACCAGGAGCAGGACGCCACCGCCGATGACCAGCATCACCGTGGGTGTGACCTCGGTGACCCTCACGTCGAAGGTGACCGGGTCGCCGTACCTCTGGCCGTCCTCCGTGTACAACTGGGCGACGACCTTCGCCTGGCCGTTGGCGTTGGCCGACGTGGTGAACTTCACCGACTGGGCGTGGCCGCCGTTGACCGTGACGCGCTGCTCCTCGTAGGCGTCTCCGCCGATCTTGAGTCGCGTGGGGTTCTGCGAGGTGAGCCGCAGTTGCAGGTGCTCGACGCCCTGGACGAGGTTGTTCTGGACGGTCACGGGGATCGTGGCGCTGCGGCCGGAGAGCTTGGTCTCCGACTTCTGGATCAGCTTGACCCCGTCGATGAGCCCGTTGAGGTAGGACTCGATGCCATCGCGGTATCCGACCGCCGCGACACCCCGGCCACGCCACGACGTGGACATCTCACGGTTCATGGCCCGCCCGAAGGGGGTCACCACCCGGGACTGGCGGGTGAGAATCACCTTGAACTTGTCGAGCTTGCGCTGGGTCCTGGCGATCTGCTCGAAGGCAGCCCGGGGCAGCTCCTGCTTGCGCAGCGAGGAGGGGTATGCGGAGGCCGGCGGCACCTTCGTGTTGGCAGCGGGGTCCGGCTTGGCCTTGGCGGCGGCCGTGAGGTCCTGCGAATCGGACCAGTTCCCGCCCTGGAGGGCCGCCAGCGCCTCGGCCATGGCCTGTGCCTGGCTCACGGACGGCATGCGCTGCGGGGCGACGACGATGCTGCGCTGCTTGCCGGTCTGCAGGCCGAGCGTGAGGCTCTGGGCCAGGAAGCGCTGCACGGCGAGCGTGGAGGCGGAGGCCTTGGTGAGGTTGCCCTGGAATGCCGTGGACATCCTGGAGTCCGCGACGACCGCCGTCGTGCCGCCACCGATGGGCCGGGCCGCGGAGGGCGTGTACGAGAGGTTGTCCTGGAGGCTGTCGCTGCGGGTGATCACTTTGTCGGCGCCAGCGGATGTGGCGACCTTCACGATCGACGGGTCGACCGCGCCGTCCACCGGCCAGACGAAGTCCGTGGACGGTTTCACGTGGAGGATCGTGTCCACCGTCTCGTCGGCGGCGTCGGTGGCTTCCTTGAGGTGGTTCAGCGAGCCGGTGACGTTCGTGCCGTTGTGGGCGAGGGAGGCCAGGTCGGGGTCGCCGAAGGGCAGGGCGGCCACCTCTTCGCCGGTGACCGCCTGCTGGAGCTCGGCCAGCCAGTTCTTGGCGATCTCCTGGTTCTTGCCGGGTGTGGTGCCGCCGTCCCCGTCGCGGACCTCGTAGCTCCCCGTCATCGCGTCGACGGAGGCGAGCAGGTCCGGGTCGACCACCCACGTGACGTCGAGGCCCTTGCCCAGCGACACCATCTGGTCGAGGCGGCCGCCCGGGGCGATCTCCTCGGCGAGCTCGTCGTCGCGGAACACCGGCGTCTGCTGCTCGTTCGACCCGGTCTCGGCTGCCATGTGAGCGCTGGAGATCAACGGCCACAGGAAGGTGGTCTTGGTCTTCGTGCCCGCATCCTCCGGCTGCCACGGCAGGAACGTGCGCTGGATGCCGAGAACCTGGTCCCAGGGCTGCGCCGAGGTCTTACCGGAGAGCGCGACGGCCAGCTGGTAGACGCCGTCGTCTCCGAGGTCGAGCTTGTCGGCCGGCACCGAGATGCTGAAGGGTTCCGCGACACCGGGGATGAGCGCGGGGAACTTCTCGGTGTACTTGCCGCCGACCTTCTCGCCCGAGGGTCCCTGGAGGTCGTCGCTCTTCTTGGCGAGGGTGTCGATCGCCGAGCGGGTCTCGAGTGGGGGGCCTACTTGCAGGTCGACGTGGGCGCCGGTGACCGGCTGCTTGCCGTTGTTGGTCACCGTGCCCGACACGGTGACCGTGTCCCCCTCGGAGGGGGCGCTGGGGCTGAGCGAGTCGACCGCGACCGATACGGAACCCGCGCTGGAGGCAACCTGCGCAGCCTCCTGTCCGGCCGCGTCCGCCGGCGTCGCGGCGGGCAACTGGAGGAGTCCGGCCAGCAGGGGCGCGCCGGCGAGCAGAGCTCCGGTGCGCCGCAGCCAGCGGCGGGCAGGTGAGGCACCGGTCCCCTGGAAGTCTGCCGCCTCGGCCACGCGCTCGTCCGTCCCTCGTCGTCGTCAGTGGTCGTCGGAATGTGCGTCCACGCATGGTAACGATGCGCGCTGAGGGGAAGTGCCGCGGTCCGCTCCACAAGATCGCGGGCGGCCACCCGTGCTGTCCGGTATGCGGCGCTATGAGGAAGAGAGGTTCGTTACGGCCCTGGAGCTTGGCTTGTGAGCCTATAACGGACGTGTCCCCATGCTTGTGCATGCGGAATAGGAGGAGCCCGCGTCGGCCTGGGCCACGTACCCTCTTCTGTTGTGCCGAACGCCAACGAAGAAACGTCCAGTGCCCTGAGCCAGGTGCAGCACCGTGCCGTGAGTGAACTGCTGCGGGTCGCTCCTGTCGCCGACGACCTCGCCCGCCGCTTTGAGGAGGCCGGGTTCTCACTCGCCCTCGTCGGCGGCTCGGTACGGGACGCGCTGCTGGGGCGGCTCGGCAATGACCTGGACTTCACGACGGACGCCCGTCCCGAGGACGTCCTCAAGATCGTGCGTCCGTGGGCGGACTCCGTCTGGGAGGTGGGGATCGCGTTCGGCACGGTGGGTGCCCACAAGGGCGGTTACCAGATCGAGGTGACCACCTACCGCTCGGAGGCCTACGACCGCACTTCGCGCAAGCCCGAGGTGTCGTACGGCGACTCCATCGAGCAGGATCTCGTCCGCCGTGACTTCACGGTGAACGCCATGGCCGTGGCGCTGCCGGAGAAGGAGTTCGTCGACCCGCACGGCGGGCTGGAGGATCTCGCAGCCCGTGTGCTGCGCACGCCCGGCACCCCGGAGGAGTCGTTCTCCGACGACCCGCTGCGGATGATGAGGGCCGCGCGCTTCGCGGCTCAGCTCGATTTCGAGGTCGCCCCCGAGGTCGTCACGGCGATGACGGAGATGGCCGAGCGCATCGAGATCGTCTCGGCCGAGCGGGTGCGGGACGAGCTGAACAAGCTGATCCTCTCCCAGCAGCCGCGCAAGGGGCTGACGCTGCTCGTCGAGACGGGCCTCGCCGAACGAGTTGTGCCCGAGTTGCCGGCCCTGCGCCTGGAGCGTGACGAGCACCACCGCCACAAGGACGTCTACGACCACTCGCTGATCGTCCTGGAGCAGGCGATGGCGCTGGAGGAGGACGGCCCCGACCTCACCCTCCGCCTGGCCGCTCTTCTGCACGACATCGGCAAGCCACGCACGCGCCGGTTCGAGAAGGACGGCCGGGTCTCGTTCCACCACCACGAAGTGGTCGGGGCCAAGATGACCAAGAAGCGCATGACGGCTCTGAAGTACTCCAACGAGCTGGTGAAGGACGTCTCTCGTCTGGTCGAACTCCACCTGCGTTTCCACGGCTACGGCACAGGCGAGTGGACGGACTCGGCGGTCCGCCGTTACGTCCGTGACGCCGGCCCGCTCCTCGACCGTCTCCACAAGCTGACCCGCTCGGACTGCACCACCCGCAACAAGCGCAAAGCGGCCGCTCTGTCGCGTGCGTACGACGGGCTGGAGGAGCGGATCGCCAAGCTGGAGGAGCAAGAGGAGCTGGACTCGATCCGCCCGGACCTCGACGGCAACCAGATCATGGAGATCCTCGGTGTCGGTCCCGGCCCGGTCATCGGCCGTGCCTACCAGCACATGCTGGAGCTGCGCCTGGAGAACGGGCCGATGGAGCAGGACGCTGCGGTGGCCGCGCTCAAGGAGTGGTGGGCCGAGCAGGGGAGCTGAGGCTGTGAAACGGGGTCATGTTTCACGTGAAACATGACCCCGTGGAAACAGGCGGCCCGCTGGAGACGGACCGAGGGGCGGTGTTTCACGTGAAACACCGCCCCTCCTCGTGTCTGCCTACTTCTTGTAGTCCTTCAGGCAGAGAAGGAAGTCCTTGCCGTCACCGCTCTCGGTGTACGTGTACTGGAAGTCCTTGGCTTCGGCTTCGCACTTGCTGGAGGCCAGCGTCTGCGTGAGGTACGAGCCCTCGATCTTGGCCAGCACCTTGAACTGGGCCTTGGCATCCTCGCACGCGACGACTTCGAGGTCCGGGTTGTTGTCGCTGGTGCTGCCGCGGTGCATGCAGTCGCCGACAGCGGCCGTGTTGGCGTCGTCCCGGCTGGCTATGTAGCCGCCGATGGCCACACTCGCCACAGCGATGACGATGACGATGTTCTTGATCGTCTTGAAGCTGAGCTTGCGGCCGGACGGCTGCGGGGGGACCGGAGCGTACGGACCGGCGCCCTGGGGCGGGAAGCCGGGCTGTCCGGGCTGCTGCGGGTAACCGCCCTGGGGCGGGAACGGAGCCTGGGGTGCAGCCGCAGGCTGGCCCTGCGCGAACGGATTGCCCTGCGGCGGCGGAGTGGTCACTTGGGGGTCCCCCTAGAACATGGTGAGTGACGCGAACATGTCGCGAGATAAGACCCACGTAAGGTAGCGGTCCCCACTGACAACGCAGTAGCCGGAAATGGCTCTGTGTCATTGATGTGACACTTACTGACGGCCAAACCGGGCCATAGTCACAGCTACTGCCGCGTAGGTAACGGCGATCGTGATCACCAGGGGCACGGATCGGCCGTCCGGAGGCAGCATCAGGGCGGCCACGGCGGCCGCGCCGACGAAGGAAGCGTTGAAGAGGACGTCGTAGACCGAGAAGATCCGGCCACGGAAGCCGTCCTCGACGGAGGACTGGACGACGGTGTCCGTGGCGATCTTCGCGCCCTGGGTGGTCAGCCCCAGGACGAAGGCCGCGGCCAGCAGCGGGGCGGTGGCGAACGGCAGCCCGAGAGCGGGCTCCAGCAGTGCCGCTGCGCCGGCGCACACGACGATCCAGCGGCCGGGCCCGAGCCGCCCCGCAGCCCAGGGCGTCACCACGGCCGCCGCGAAGAATCCGGCGCCCGAGACGCCCAACGCCAAGCCCAGCAGGGCGAGTCCGTCGTCCGTGGTCGAGGTGAGGGCGTACCGGCACAGCATCAGCAGCATGACCAGCAGGGCGCCGTAGCAGAACCGCATCAACGACATCGCCACGAGCGCCCAGGCAGCCTCCCTGCGCTGCGGAGCGGCCAGGTGGCGTACGCCTGCCGCCAGATCACGGGCGGTGTCCGTGAGAGCCGTTCCGATCCGCTCGCGCGCCAAGGGCCGGTCCGGTCCGAGGAGTTCTCGCGCCATGCTCAGCGATGCCAGGGCGGCGCACAGATACAGCCCCGCTCCCACGAGCACGACAGCGGCGTCCGAGTCCGCCACCACCAGGCGCACGACGAAGGCGAGGCCGCCGCCCGCGGTCGCCGCCAGCGTTCCGGCTGTCGGGGAGAGGGAGTTGGCGATGACCAGGCGGTCGGCGTCGACGACGCGCGGCAGGGCGGCGGACAGGCCCGACAGGACGAAGCGGTTGACCGCGGTGACGCACAGCGCCGAGACATAGAAGAGCCAGTCCGGAGCCGGGCTGAGGATCAGCAGGGCCGTCGCGAAGGCCAGGAGGGCGCGCAACAGGCTGCCGAACAGCAGCACCTGCCGGCGCCGCCAGCGATCCAGCAGGACACCGGCGAAGGGGCCGACGAGGGAGTACGGGAGCAGCAGCACCGCCATCGCGGAGGCGACCGCGGCCGCCGAGGTCTGCTTCTCCGGGGAGAAGACCACGTACGCGGCGAGCGCGACCTGGTAGACGCCGTCGGCACCCTGGGAGAGCAGGCGCACGGCGAGCAGGCGCCGGAAGCCCTGGAAGCGCAGGAGGACGCGCAGGTCACGGACGACGGCCATGCGGCACAGCCTCACATATGGGGAGGGTCCCCGGGTCGTACGACCCGGGGACCCTCACAGCCCTGGCAGGAGCGACTGGTTGCGGCGCGTCAGCGCTCGACCTCACCCTTGATGAACTTCTCGACGTTCTCGCGGGCCTCGTCGTCGAAGTACTGCACGGGCGGGGACTTCATGAAGTAGCTCGACGCCGACAGGATCGGGCCGCCGATGCCGCGGTCCTTGGCGATCTTCGCGGCGCGCAGGGCGTCGATGATGACGCCGGCGGAGTTCGGGGAGTCCCAGACCTCGAGCTTGTACTCCAGGTTCAGCGGGACGTCGCCGAACGCACGGCCCTCGAGGCGGACGTAGGCCCACTTGCGGTCGTCCAGCCAGGCGACGTAGTCGGACGGGCCGATGTGGACGTTGCCCTCGCCCAGCTCGCGGTCGCGGATCTGGGAGGTGACGGCCTGCGTCTTGGAGATCTTCTTCGACTCGAGGCGGTCGCGCTCGAGCATGTTCTTGAAGTCCATGTTCCCGCCGACGTTCAGCTGCATCGTGCGGTCCAGGATGACGCCCCGGTCCTCGAACAGCTTCGCCATCACGCGGTGCGTGATGGTGGCGCCCACCTGGGACTTGATGTCGTCGCCGACGATCGGGACGCCCGCCTCGGTGAACTTGTCCGCCCATTCCTTGGTGCCGGCGATGAAGACCGGAAGGGCGTTGACGAAGGCGACCTTGGCGTCGATGGCGCACTGGGCGTAGAACTTCGCCGCGTCCTCGGAGCCGACGGGCAGGTAGCAGACGAGGACGTCGACCTGCTGGTCCTTGAGGGTCTGGACGACGTCGACCGGCTCCTCGGCGGACTCCTCGATGGTCTCGCGGTAGTACTTGCCGAGGCCGTCGAGGGTGTGGCCGCGCTGGACCGTCACACCGGTGCTGGGCACGTCGCAGATCTTGATGGTGTTGTTCTCGGAGGCGCCGATGGCGTCCGCCAGGTCGAGGCCGACCTTCTTGGCGTCCACGTCGAAGGCGGCGACGAACTCGACGTCGCTGACGTGGTAGTCGCCGAACTGGACGTGCATCAGGCCCGGCACCTTGGACGCCGGGTCGGCGTCCTTGTAGTACTCGACTCCCTGTACCAGCGATGCGGCGCAGTTGCCCACACCGACGATGGCTACGCGAACCGAACCCATTCCGGTTGCTCCCTGTGTGTACGAGTGAGGCCCTGAGTGGGCTCTCACGTGGCGGTGTCGTCGGGCGAATCCGGCCGGGGGTCGCCCCCCGGCCGGGGCAGGTCGCCCGACGCTCCAGATGTGGTGTCACGCGAAACGGGCTCCCCGGTGGCCGGACCCTTGAGGTCCCGCCCCGCCCGCTCGCTCTCGATGAGCTCGTTCAGCCAGCGCACCTCGCGCTCCACGGACTCCATCCCGTGGCGCTGGAGCTCGAGCGTGTAGTCGTCGAGGCGCTCCCGGGTGCGGGCCAGGGAAGCGCTCATCTTCTCGAGCCGCTCCTCCAGCCGGCTGCGACGGCCCTCCAGTACGCGCATGCGGACATCGCGTGAGGTTTGCCCGAAGAAGGCGAAACGGGCTGCGAAGGTTTCGTCCTCGTACGCGTCGGGCCCGGTCTGCGAGAGCAGCTGCTCGAAGTGCTCCTTACCCTCCGCCGTCAACCGGTAGACGATCTTGGCGCGACGCCCGGCGAGGGGGGCGGCGAGGGCGTCCTCGGTGGTGTTCCCCGTTTCCTCGATCAACCAGCCGTTGGCGACCAGCGTCTTGAGGCAGGGGTAGAGCGTCCCGTAGCTGAACGCACGGAAGACGCCCAGTGATGTGTTGAGCCGTTTGCGCAGCTCATAGCCGTGCATCGGAGATTCGCGGAGCAGGCCGAGTACGGCGAACTCGAGGATCCCGGAACGCCGGCTCATCGTCGCCTCCTCTCGCCGCGGTGCGCATGTATCAGTCCGATGTGTCGGGCCGATGTGTCGAGCTGATGTATCGACTCGATACATCACGACGATAGAACG
This sequence comes from Streptomyces sp. NPDC029044, assembly GCF_040637495.1. NCBI lineage: Bacteria > Bacillati > Actinomycetota > Actinomycetes > Kitasatosporales > Streptomycetaceae > Streptomyces > Streptomyces sp. NPDC029044. The sequence goes on along the minus strand of NZ_JBEZWN010000003.1, from coordinate 214,538 downwards.
GCCTTCCGGATGCGACAAGAGGGGGTCGGGTGAACGGGGTCACATCACCGATTCATCGGATGCGAGTTGCCTGATTTGAGGTGAACTTCGGGGCTCGGCAGGTTTTGGCGGTGCGTAGTCTGTGCGCCATGCACATCACCGGGAACCGAGTGACGCCTGAGAGCGTCGTCGTCTGCGGTGTAGTACGGGTGCATGCGGGACCGATGAATGCGGAGCCGACCGCATCCGTACTTCGGGGGGACCGGAAACCAGCCGCCGTTTCCAGGCGCGCAGGGGTGCGCCTGCCCGAGGAGTAGTCGTTCGATGAGCGAGCACCGTCGCAAACCGCCGCAGCCGCAGGGAGGCGGACGTGCCGCGGCCCGACGCGGCCAGTCCGGCTCGTCCTCCGGCCGCCGCGCGGCACCGCGAGGCGCCACCGGGTCTCCGTCCGAGTCCTATGGGTCGGACTCCTACGACTCGGGGGGTGAGGAGCGTCAGTACGGCGGCCGTGCCGAGGCCCGGCGTGCGGCGCAGAGAAGTACGGGTGGAGGCCGCCGGAGAGCGGCCGAACCGACCCGAGGCGGCCGACGAGCAGGTCCCGGCGGCCCGAACGGGCCCGGCCGGGGCAGAGGACGCGTGGCCGCTGTTCCCGACAAGAAGCGGCTGATCGACTATCCGCGCGCCGGCAAGTACGGCTGGCAGCGCTGGATGCCGTCCTGGAAGCTCGTCTCGGGACTGTGTATCGGCTTCTTCGGCAGCCTGGTGGCCGTGGCGGGCATCGGCTACGCGATGGTGGGCGTCCCCAGCGAGGAGAACGCGGCGGCCCTGTCGCAGAACAACGTCTACTACTGGGAAGACGGCACCCAGATGGTCGCGGCGGGCAGCGGCCAGAACCGGCAGAACGTCACGATCGACCGGATCCCCAAAGCCATGCAGTGGGCGGTGATCTCGGCCGAGAACAAGACCTTCTACAAGGACAAGGGCGTCGACCCCATGGGTATCGCCCGCGCCCTGGCGAACATGGCCCGCGGTGGTGACACGCAGGGCGGTTCGACGATCACCCAGCAGTTCGTCAAGAACACCTACCTGACCCAGGAGCAGTCGGTCTCCCGGAAGTTCAAGGAGATGTTCATCTCCATCAAGGTGGGCACCAAGTTCAGCAAGGGGCAGATCCTCCAGGGCTACCTCAACACCTCGTACTACGGCCGAGGCGCCTACGGCATCCAGGCCGCAGCCCAGACCTACTTCGGCAAGGAAGCGGAGGACCTCAAGCCGAACGAGTGTGCCTTCCTCGCGGCTCTGCTCAAGGGCCCGACCTACTACGACCCGGCGGGCAACGAGGGCATCGACAACTCGGCGACCAAGACGGCCAACACCAAGCGCGCCAAGGCCCGTTGGAGCTGGATCCTCGAGCAGATGCACAACGACAAGAGGATCACGGACCAGCAGTACCAAGAGGCGATCAAGAACTTCCCCAAGCTCCAGGGCCGCAAGGCGTCCAAGGGCATGTCCGGCCAGATCGGGTACCTGGCGGACACGGCCAAGAAGTACGTCCTGAACCACTCCAACATCTCGGAGAAGCAGTTCGACCAGGGCGGCTACCAGATCAAGACGACCTTCAAGAAGGCCAACGTCGAGGCGCTGGCGAAGGCCGTCAAGAAGATCGAGAAGGAGAAGCTCGACCCGAAGAACCGCGAGCTGGACAAGCACGTCCAGTTCGGTGCGGCGTCGGTGAAGCCCAACGACGGCGCGATCGTCGCGCTCTACGGCGGCGCCGGGTACGAGAACGGCCACTTCAACAACAACGCGGACACATCGGGTGTCCCCGTCGGTTCGACGTGGAAGCCGTTCGTACTCGCGGCGGCGATGGAGCACGGCACGTACAAGAGCGACGGAGTCGGGGTCTCGCCGCTGAGCAAGTACAACGGCAACGACCATCTCAAGGTCAGGAAGAACGACGGCACCTACGTCCTGAAGAAGGACAACACGCCGTTCTTCCAGGAGAACGAGAGTGACTACCCCTGGGGCTACATCACCTTGCGCAAGGCGATGGAGCAGTCCGTGAACACGCCGTTCGTGCAGCTCGGCATGGACGTGGGGATGAAGAACGTGGCCGACGTGGCCGAGAAGGCCGGCATCCTGGAGGGCAGCTTCGCCGAGCTCAACGCGTCCTTCGCGCTCGGTACGTCGACTCCCAGTGCGATCCGTATGGCCGACGCCTACGCGACGTTCGCCGCAGCGGGCAAGCAGGCCGCGCCGTACTCGGTGACCAGCGTCAAGTTCAACGGTCAGGAAATCGAAGGCTTCGAGCCGCCGAGGGTCACGCGGGCGATGCCCGAGAACGTGGCCAACAACGTCACGGACACTCTGGAGAACGTCATCCAGAACGGTACGGGCACGAAGGCGCTCCCCCTGGGCCGTACGGCGGCCGGCAAGACCGGTACCACCGACGAGAACAAGTCGGCTTGGTTCGTCGGCTACACCCAGCAGCTGTCGACCTCGGTCGCGATGTTCCGTGAGGACCCCAAGAGCGCCAAGCTGCTCTCCATGAACGGCACCGCCGGTGAGAAGTCCATCCACGGTGGTGACGTGCCCACGCTGGTGTGGACCGAGTACATGAAGGCCGCACTGAAGGACAAGCCCGACCTCGGCTTCCCGGAGGCCGAGAAGATCGGTGAGATCCAGGACGCGGTGGGTGCTCCGTCGCCGACCCCGACGCCCAGTGTGGAGCCCAGCGAGACCGTGACCGAGTCTCCGAGCCCCACGCCCACGGAGAGCTCGACCCCGTCGCCGTCGCCGAGTGACACCTGTGGGTTCTTCGGCTGTGAGGAGGACGGTGGCGCGCAGAATGGCGGCACCGGTAACGGAGGCACAGACGGGGGGGCGTCCACCGAGCCCACGCCAACCGATACGAACCTGGATGGTGGCGGCAACAATAGAGGCAACGGCAACGGAGGCATCTTCGGAGGCCCTGAGGGATAACCGCCGCTGACAGATCGCCCGGCTTGGGTGTTTCACGTGAAACGCGAGGGCGTTTCACGTGAAACAGGGGCCGCCGTCCCCTTTGGGTGCGGCGGCCCTCGGCGTATTCCCAGACGCGTACGGCAGGATGTGCGGCATGCCCAGTGCAGAATCGACGCCAGCGAGCGTCCATGAGCCGGACCCGGTGCGGCCGACCAAGGAGGACGAGGTCGCCGCGGCCGGCAGCGAGCTGATCGGCGGCCCGCTCGGGCGGCGTGCCCTGCTCGGGGCGTCCTGGTGGACCCCCGTGCGGGTGATCGCGCTGGTGGCGATCGGCATGTTCGCCCTCGGACTGGTCCAGAAGGCGCCCTGCTACAACGGCGCCTGGTTCTTCGGTGCCAGCTCCCAGTACACGCATGCCTGCTACTCGGACATCCCGCACCTCTACCAGGGGCGCGGCTTCGCCGACGGGCTCGTGCCGTATTTCGACAGGCTCCCCGGCGACATGCAGTACCTGGAGTACCCGGTGCTCACCGGTGTCTTCATGGAGGTCGCCTCCTGGCTCACGCCCGGCAGCGGCACCATCCAGTTCCAGGAGCAGTGGTACTGGATGGTCAACGCCGGAATGCTCATGGTGTGTGCTGCCGTGATCGCCGTCTGCGTGACGCGTACCCACGCCCGGCGTCCCTGGGACGGTCTGCTCGTCGCCCTGGCGCCCGCCGCCGCGCTGACGGCGACCATCAACTGGGACCTGCTCGCGGTCGCTCTGACGGCCGCCGCGATGCTGATGTGGTCACGTGGCCGTTCCCTCGCCTTCGGCGTGCTGCTGGGGCTCGCCACGGCCGCCAAGCTCTACCCGTTCCTGCTCCTCGGGCCGCTGATGGTGCTGTGCTGGCGCGCGGGCAGATGGCGGGCGTTCGGGACGGCTCTGGGTGGCGCCGCCGCCGCCTGGGTCGTCGTGAACGGGCCGGTGATGCTCTTCGCGTTCGAGGGCTGGTCGAAGTTCTACACCTTCAGCCAGGAACGGGGTGTCGACTTCGGCTCCTTCTGGCTGATCATGGCCCAGAACTCGGACGACCCGCTCAGCACCGACACAGTCAACACACTGGCCACACTGCTGATGCTGGCGTGCTGTGCGGCTGTCGCAGCGCTCGCACTGACCGCCCCGCGCCGCCCGCGGTTCGCCCAGCTCGCGTTCCTGATCGTCGCAGCGTTCATCCTCACCAACAAGGTCTATTCGCCGCAGTACGTCCTGTGGCTGGTTCCGCTGGCCGCCCTCGCGCGGCCGAAGTGGCGGGACTACCTGATCTGGCAGGCCTGCGAGGTGGCGTACTTCCTGGGGATCTGGCTGTACCTCGCGTACACGACCAGTGGAGACGCTCACAAGGGGTTGCCGACCGACGGGTACCACTGGGCCATCGCCCTGCATCTGCTGGGGACGCTGTACCTGTGCGTGATGGTCGTGCGTGACATCTTCCTGCCGGAGCGGGATCCGGTGCGGCGGTCCGGTGGCGACGATCCCTCGGGCGGGGTGCTCGACGGAGCCGAGGACGTCTTCGTCCTCGGTCCGGCGGCACGTCCCCGGCGGCATGCGGCCGCCCAGTTCGACGGGCCGCCGGTCGACTGGGGCAGGCCGGGCGCTACGAGCGGTTCGCTCTGAGCGAACGGCGCGTGACGCCGCAGCCGGGACACGTCGAAGGCCGTACACGGGAAGCCGTGTACGGCCTTCTTGCTGCGTTGCGAGAGTCGACGACCCTGACGGTCAGCGGTCCATGATCCGGTCGAACTGCGTGGTGGTGTGCCGCAGATGAGCGACCAGCTCATCGCCGACCTTCGGCTCGGGCGCGTCCGCCGGCACGAACAGGATCGACACCTGCATGTGCGGTGGCTCCGCGAACCAGCGCTGCTTGCCCCCCCAGACGAACGGAGAAAGGTTCCGGTTGACCGTCGCGAGTCCGGCGCGGGCGACGCCCTTGGCGCGCGGCATGACGCCGTGCAGCGCCTTGGGGGCCTCCAGACCCACTCCGTGCGACGTACCGCCCGCCACGACCACCAGGAAGCCGTCGGAGGCCGCCTTCTGCTGCCGGTAGCCGAAACGGTCGCCCTTGGCGACGCGCGTGACGTCCAGGACCGCCCCGCGGTACTCCGTGGCGTCGTGGTCCCCCAGCCACAGCCGCGTGCCGATGCGGGCCCGGAAGCGGGTCTGCGGGAACTGCTGCTGAAGCCGGGCGAGTTCCTCGGCCTTGAGGTGGCTGACGAACATGGTGTGCAGGGGCAGCCGGGCGGCACGCAGCCGGTCCATCCAGCCGATGACCTCCTCGACGGCGTCCGAGCCGTCGGTGCGGTCCAGCGGCAGGTGGATGGCGAAGCCCTCCAGACGGACGTTCTCGATGGCCGCGTGCAACTGCGCCAGGTCCTGCTCGCTGATGCCGTGCCGCTTCATCGAGGACATCACCTCGATCACCACACGGGCACCGACCAGGCCGTACACACCGTCTATCGACGAGACGGAGCGGATGACCCGGTCCGGCAGCGGTACCGGCTCTTCGCCCCGCCGGTACGGCGTCAGCACCAGCAGGTCCCCGCCGAACCAGTCCTTGATCCGGGCGGCCTCGTACGTCGTACCGACGGCGAGGACGTCCGAGCCAAGCCGTGTGGCCTCCTCCGCCAGCCGCTCGTGTCCGAAGCCGTAGCCGTTGCCCTTGCAGACCGGTACGAGACCCGGGAACTGCTCCTGCACGTGCTTGTGGTGCGCACGCCAGCGCGCGGTGTCGACGTAGAGCGTGAGCGCCATGGCCGGACCTGGAACCTTTCTCGCGGTGCCGTGTATCGGCGGTTGCCGTGTATCAGGGGTATAGAAGCACTGAACGGGACATCAGCGGCGCGACATGTAGATGTCGAGCGCCTTGTGGAGCAGCTTGTTCAGGGGGAAGTCCCACTCGCCGAGGTATTCGGCCGCCTGGCCGCCGGTACCCACCTTGAACTGGATCAGGCCGAAGAGGTGGTCGGTCTCGTCCAGCGAGTCGGAGATGCCGCGCAGGTCGTAGACGGTGGCGCCGAGCGCGTAGGCGTCGCGCAGCATCCGCCACTGCATCGCGTTCGAGGGCCGGACCTCGCGACCGATGTTGTCGGAGGCACCGTAGGAGTACCAGACGTGCCCGCCGACGATCAGCATCGTGGCGGCCGACAGGTTCACGCCGTTGTGCCGCGCGAAGTACAGCCGCATGCGGTTGGGGTCCTCGGTGTTGAGGGCCGTCCACATGCGCTGGAAGTACGACAGCGGGCGCGGCCGGAAATGGTCGCGCACGGCCGTGATCTCGTACAGCCGCTGCCATTCCTCAAGGTCCTGGTAGCCGCCCTGGACGACCTCCACGCCGGCCTTCTCGGCCTTCTTGATGTTGCGGCGCCACAGCTGGTTGAAGTTCTTGTGGACCTCTTCCAGGGAGCGGTTCGCCAGCGGCACCTGGTACACGTAGCGGGGCTGGACGTCCCCGAAGCCGGCGCCGCCGTCCTCGCCCTGCTGCCAGCCCATGCGGCGCAGCTTGTCGGCCACCTCGAAGGCGCGCGGCTCGATGTGGTCGGCCTCGATGTCACGCAGCCGCTTCACGTCCGGGTTCTGGATGCCCGCCTTGATGGAGGGGGCTTCCCAGCGCCGGATGATCACCGGCGGGCCCATCTTCACGGAGAAGGCGCCCTGCTGCTTGAGGTGGGCCAGCATCGGTTCGAGCCATTCCTGCAGGTTCGGCGCGAACCAGTTGATGACCGGGCCCTCGGGCAGGTAGGCGAGGTAGCGCTTGATCTTGGGGAGCTGCCGGTAGAGGACCAGGCCGGCACCGACCATCTCGCCGGTGCGGTCGTCGAACCAGCCGAGGTTCTCGGAGCGCCACTCCGCCTTGACGTCAGCCCAGGCCGGGACCTGCATGTGGCTCGCCGACGGCAGGCTCTGGATGTAGGCCAGATGCTGCTCGCGACTGATGGTCCTCAGGGTCAGGCTCATTTAGGGGCGCTCCTCGGGCTGGTGTGTCCCCATGGGTACAGGGGCTCCGGCTCTCGCGCGAAGCCTACTGCGCCTTGGGAGCGCGCCGGTTGGGCGTACGGGACCTTCGCCCCGGCCCGAGGTCGGCCGGGGCGTGATCCGGTGTTCAGCTGAGGGGGTGTCCTGGCGTCAGCCGATGAGACCGCCGTGCGCCATGCCCAGGAAGAAACCGACCCCCGATGCGCCCAGGCCGAGGATCAGGCCGAAGCGTTCCCGGGTCGTCTCCGAGATCCACTGGCCGTACGCACCCGTGAGGATGCCCACCAGGCCGGCCCAGGAGCTGAGCAGGTGGAGGTCTTCGTCGATGATCGCCGTGAGGAACGACAAGAGGCCCAGGACCAGGGTCACCGCGAGCAGGGTGTCCTGGAGGGGGTGGGGTTTGCCGTCCGTGGCGAAGAGACCGCCGGCGGTGTTGGGTCGCAATGCCTGTGCCATAGGGCACCTCCTGCGAAAGGCGGCGCATCGTAGCGCCATACACACCCGATGTGTACAGATTGGCTGCCCCGGCGGCCGGATTTCAACCGCAAGCCGCTGTGCGGGTACTCTGTACCGTCCGCACCGGTGTCTGCCCATGTCACGGCAGGGGCTTCTCTCCAGAACCCCGATTGTCAGTGGTGGCCGATACCGTTGCCTACGCATCACAACCCTCCTGCCACGGAACGACCGTGGCCGCTGAGTCCAAAGGAGGTGGGTTCCACATGCGTCACTACGAGGTGATGGTCATCCTCGACCCCGAGGTCGAGGAGCGCGCTGTCTCTCCGTTGATCGAGAACTTCCTCTCTGTCGTCCGTGACGGCGGCGGAAAGGTCGAGAAGGTCGACACCTGGGGCCGTCGTCGTCTCGCGTACGAGATCAAGAAGAAGCCCGAGGGCATCTACTCGGTCATCGACCTGCAGGCCGAGCCTGCGGTCGTCAAGGAGCTCGACCGCCAGATGAACCTGAACGAGTCGGTCCTCCGGACCAAGGTCCTCCGCCCCGAGACCCACTGAGCTTCCCAGCTCAGCTGATCCCGGGATTCGAGTAGCAAGCAGCCAGAGCAAACCCGCCGAGAGGTTCCCCCATGGCAGGCGAGACCGTCATCACGGTCGTCGGCAATCTTGTCGACGACCCCGAGCTGCGCTTCACCCCCTCCGGTGCGGCGGTCGCGAAGTTCCGTGTCGCGTCCACCCCCCGCACCTTCGACCGCCAGACGAACGAGTGGAAGGACGGCGAGAGCCTCTTCCTGACCTGCTCGGTCTGGCGTCAGGCGGCGGAGAACGTCGCCGAGTCGCTCCAGCGAGGCATGCGCGTCATCGTGCAGGGCCGGCTGAAGCAGCGGTCCTACGAGGACCGTGAGGGTGTCAAGCGCACGGTCTACGAGCTGGACGTCGAAGAAGTCGGCGCCAGCCTGCGCAACGCCACGGCCAAGGTCACCAAGACCACCGGCCGTGGTGGACAGGGTGGCCAGGGTGGCTACGGCGGCGGTGGCGGCGCCCAGGGTGGCGGCGGCTGGGGCGGCGGCCCCGGTGGCGGTCAGCAGGGCGGCGGCGCTCCCGCCGACGACCCGTGGGCGACCGGCGCTCCCGCCGGTGGCAACCAGGGCGGTGGCGGCGGCTGGGGTGGAAACTCCGGCGGCGGCGGTGGCGGCGGCTACTCGGACGAGCCCCCCTTCTAAGGGCGGGTTCGCACCCACACTTCTTGATCACACAGGAGAAACACCATGGCGAAGCCGCCTGTGCGCAAGCCGAAGAAGAAGGTCTGCGCATTCTGCAAGGACAAGGTCACGTACGTGGACTACAAGGACACGAACATGCTGCGGAAGTTCATTTCCGACCGCGGCAAGATCCGTGCCCGCCGCGTGACCGGCAACTGCACGCAGCACCAGCGTGACGTCGCCACGGCCGTGAAGAACAGCCGTGAGATGGCGCTGCTGCCCTACACCTCCACCGCGCGATAAGGGAAGGGTGACCGACTCATGAAGATCATCCTCACCCACGAGGTCTCCGGCCTCGGTGCCGCGGGCGACGTCGTCGACGTCAAGGACGGTTACGCTCGCAACTACCTGATCCCGCGGAAGTTCGCTATCCGCTGGACCAAGGGTGGCGAGAAGGACGTCGAGCAGATCCGTCGTGCTCGCAAGATCCACGAGATCCAGACCATCGAGCAGGCCAACGCTGTGAAGGCCCAGCTCGAGGGCGTCAAGGTCCGTCTGGCCGTTCGCTCCGGCGACGCCGGTCGTCTCTTCGGCTCCGTCACCCCGGCCGACATCGCTTCCGCGATCAAGGCCTCCGGTGGCCCCGAGGTCGACAAGCGCCGCATCGAGCTCGGCTCGCCGATCAAGACGCTGGGCGCTCACGAGACGTCCGTGCGTCTGCACCCCGAGGTTGCCGCGAAGGTGAACATCGAGGTCGTCGCGGCCTGAGTGCCGCGTGCGCTGAAGCAGTAAGCCATGGGGCCGCACCCTCCGGGGTGCGGCCCCATGCGTGTCTCTCGGATTGGTGCCTCCCGAACAGCACGCGGTGTTTCACGTGAAACACCGCCTTCTGTGGAGCACACCGTGTTTCACGTGAAACAGGCAGCGTTTCACGTGAAACGGTCAGCGGGTCGCGCCCGTTACGATCCAGCGGCCCGAGCGGGTGCGAAGCCACAGGGTCAGCATGCGCACCGTCATCATCAGCGTCATCGTGGCCCAGAGGGCGGTGAGACCACCGCCCAGTACCGGGACCAGCAGAGCGACCGGCGTGAAGACCGCCAGAGTGATCAGCATGGCCCAGGCCAGATAAGGGCCGTCGCCGGCACCCATGAGGACTCCGTCCAGGACGAAGACGATGCCGGAAATGGGCTGAGAGAGAGCGACGATGATCAGGGCGGGCAGTGCCACATCCTTGACCGCCGGGTCGCTGGTGAACAGGGGCAAAAACGCCGGTCGGCTGATGACCACCAGAACCCCGAGAACGACCCCGACGGCGATGCCCCACTCGACCATGCGACGGCAGGCGTCCCGGGCGCCCTGGGCGTCACCGGCTCCGAGGTAGCGACCGATGATGGCCTGCCCAGCGATGGCGATGGCGTCGAGGGCGAAGGCCAGCAGGCTCCACAGGGAGAGGATGATCTGGTGGGCGGCGATGTCGGCATCACCTAGACGGGCGGCGACCGCCGTGGCGATCATCAGGATCGCCCGCAGCGACAGGGTGCGCACCAGCAGGGGCACACCGGCTTGCGCGGACGCCCTGATCCCGGCGGCGTCCGGGCGCAGCGAGGCACCATGCTTGCGCGCTCCTCGCAGAACCACCACGAGGTAGACCGCGGCCATGCCGCACTGGGCGATGACGGTGCCCCACGCGGAACCGGCGATCCCCAGATCGGCGCCGTAGACGAGCCCGGCGTTGAGGGCGCCGTTGGCGACGAAGCCGGCGATGGCGACGTAGAGCGGAGTCCTGGTGTCCTGCAGGCCGCGCAGGACCCCGGTGGCGGCGAGGACCACGAGCATGGCCGGTATGCCGAGGACGGAGATGCGCAGGTAGGTGATCGCGTAGGGGGCTGCCGCGTCCGAGGCACCGAAGAGGTCCACGAGATGGGGTGCTGTCGGCAGCGCGACGGCGACCACGACAGCACCGAGAAGCAGAGCAAGCCAGATACCGTCCATGCCTTGCCGGATGGCGGCCTGAAGGTCTCCTGCTCCGACGCGGCGGGCAACCGCGGCCGTCGTGGCGTAGGCGAGGAAGACGAAGACACTCACGGCGGTCATCAGCAGGGCCGAGGCGATGCCGAGACCGGCGAGTTGGGCGGTGCCCAGGTGGCCCACGATGGCGGTGTCGGCCATGAGGAAGAGGGGCTCGGCGACGAGGGCACCGAAGGCGGGCACGGCCAGCGCGACGATCTCTCGGTCGTGCTGTCTCCGGCCGGTTCGGCGGCGCGCGGGGGCCTGTGTCATGTGCACCAATCTAATCGTCCACAGGTAAGAGATGCAAAGCTTTCGTGCCCCTTACTTTCCGTCCTGGGGTGCGCACTGCTGTGCACTGTTCGAGGCGATCTTGGGCCGGTTGGGAAAGTTTTTCTTCTGCACAGCCGGTGGACGACAAAGATGCAGGTCAGATTGGTTCCGCTGGTGAGGATCGCTGCTTGTTCACAGGCCTGTCCACCGGGTCGTGCACAGGTTTCGCGGAGTTCTCCACAGCATCTGGGCCGTCGTCCACATGGCCTGTGGATAACCAGATTGGCTGACGGTGCCGACAGGCCTACGGTGGTCCGGCGCCCGCTCCGTCCGCCGGTTTTCAAAACGCCACAAAACCGGCGTGTGCCAACCGGAGTTGGGCCTCTTATTTGTCAGTGCCGTGCCGTAGAACAGAGGGGCACGGCTAGGTCTGCTTCGGCGGACGGGAGGAGGTGGCTCGGTGAGCATTTCCGAGCCCTTGGACGATCCATGGGCCGACAGCGGTCCCAGTGATCGTCTGCCCGCCTCCCGCCGACGTGGTGACGGAGCTCGCGGCCGCGACGAACAGCACGAGCGTGGCAGGGACAACGGGACGTGGGACGGCGGATCGGCTCCGTCCTTCGAGCGGGTACCGCCGCAGGACATCGACGCGGAGCAGTCCGTCCTCGGCGGCATGCTCCTGTCCAAGGACGCCATCGCCGACGTCGTCGAGATCCTCAAAGGCCACGACTTCTACAAACCGGCCCACGAGACGATCTACCAGGCCGTTCTCGACGTCTACGCCAAGGGCGAGCCGGCCGACCCCATCACGATCGCGGCCGAGCTCACCAAACGCGGCGAGATCAACAAGGTCGGCGGAGCCTCGTATCTGCACACCCTCGTCCAGACGGTGCCCACGGCCGCCAACGCGGCGTACTACGCGGAGATCGTCCACGAGCGGGCCGTCCTGCGCCGACTGGTCGAGGCCGGTACGCGCATCACCCAGATGGGATACGCGGCCGACGACGACGTAGACGAGATCGTCAACCGCGCTCAGGCAGAGGTCTACGCGGTCACCGAGCAGCGCACCAGCGAGGACTACCTGCCGCTCGGCGACATCATGGAGGGCGCCCTCGACGAGATCGAGGCGATCGGCTCCCGCAGTGGCGAGATGACGGGCGTTCCCACGGGGTTCACCGACCTCGATTCCCTCACCAACGGTCTGCACCCGGGGCAGATGATCGTCATCGCGGCCCGTCCCGCCATGGGTAAGTCGACGCTCGCTCTGGACTTCGCCCGGGCCGCGTCGATCAAGCACAACCTGCCGAGCGTCATCTTCTCCCTGGAAATGGGGCGCAACGAGATCGCGATGCGTCTGCTGTCCGCGGAGGCCCGCGTCGCCCTGCATCACATGCGGTCCGGCACCATGACGGACGACGACTGGACACGCCTGGCGCGCCGGATGCCCGAGGTCTCGTCCGCACCGCTCTACATCGACGACTCCCCGAACCTGTCGATGATGGAGATTCGCGCGAAGTGCCGTCGGCTGAAGCAGCGCAACGACATCAAGCTCGTGATCATCGACTATCTGCAGCTGATGCAGGCCGGCGGTTCCAAGCGCTCCGAGAGCCGGCAGCAGGAGGTCTCGGACATGTCCCGGAACCTCAAGCTCCTGGCGAAGGAGCTGGAGGTTCCGGTGATCGCGCTCTCCCAGCTCAACCGTGGTCCCGAGCAGCGCACGGACAAGAAGCCGATGGTGTCCGACCTGCGTGAGTCGGGTTCCATCGAGCAGGACGCCGACATGGTGATCCTCCTGCACCGTGAGGACGCGTACGAGAAGGAGTCGCCGCGCGCGGGCGAGGCGGACATCATCGTGGGCAAGCACCGTAACGGCCCGACGGCGACGATCACGGTCGCCTTCCAGGGACACTACTCACGGTTCGTGGACATGGCGCAGACCTGATCCGCCTCCCTACGGCCGGCGGCGTGCCCCATCGTGGTCGCTCGGCGTCGGCTCGGTCCTCCAACGGGCCCGCAGGACTCCGTCGTCGTCGGTCATGACTGCCGCGGACAGGGGCACACGCTCACCCACATAGACGGACAGGAGTGCGGCAGCGCGGGCACGGGACATCCGGGCGGTCAGCTCCGGGAACGTGTCCTCGTCGGCTATGGTGCTGCAGATGACGCCCTCTTCGTCCTGCCACACCCCCTCGACGAGGCCATCTGCGGGAACGGCCCTGAGGACGGCGGCGATGTCGGAGGACAGGGGTGGCCAGACCGCGATCCGAGCCCGGGGTGTCAGCCCAGCGCGGACCAGGTCGAGGGTGTCGCCGGTGAGATGGTGCCACCGTGAGGCACCTTCGAGATACGTCTCTTCCAGGATTCCTGCCTGGCCGGCGACGACTGCCCTGTGCAGGTCGGCCCAGAAGTCATCATCTGCAGGACGCTGGATGTACTGCTCTTGCTCCTCGGCTTCGAAGGCGTAGGGGGAGGAGTCCGTACGTTCTGCGAACAGCCCGAGTTCGCGGGTGACGGCCAGTGCCTCCTCGCAAACCCGGCTGCTGCTGATGTAGAGGTACTGGTCCCATCCCACGTGGACCGCGAACCTGCCCTCCGCCTCCAGCCGGCACCAGGCACCGTTGTCACGCAGCATGACCCGGACCAGCTCCAGTGCGCTGTGGAGGGGCACCTGTGCCCCGTCGTGAAAACCGGCCAGGCCGGACGGGAAGAGTGCTTCCAGCCCGAAACCGTCCATCGCGGGCCCGGCACCGAAGTGCGCGAGGGAGGGAACCTGAGGCTCGCGCACGGCCAGGTGATCGATGCCAGTGTCCGCGGCGAATGCGGCGACCGCCCGCAGATATGCTGCCTCGACCTCGCCGTGGTCGCTGACGGTGTCCTCAGGACCGGAGTAGCGGCCCTGTGTGTCGCGGTCGGCGGGGTCGTACTTGGTGATGCGGTACACGTAGGTCAGCACGGCCTCATCCTTCCGCACAGGCCCGCCTCCGCCTGCTGGACGCGATGTTCTGTGCCACCGGTCGCGCGAGCCCAGGCCCGACCTTGAAGGCTCCGGCCCTGAATGTGCTCGACGAGGGGATGTCCGGCCGGGTGGACTGGGCTCATGACGACATCTCAGGGAGAACTGCTTCCCGGTACCCGTCGCGCTCTGTTGCACCGGATCGCCGTTGCGCAGGCTGAAGGGCGGGCTCCGTCGCTCGTCGCGGCCGTCGTGCGGGACGGGACGACGGTGTGGGCGGGTGCGCGGACTTCGGTGGAAGGGCACGCGCCGGACGAGAACGTGCAGTACCGGATCGGTTCGATCACCAAGACCTTCACAGCCGTCCTCGTCCTGCGACTTCGCGACGAGGGCGCCTTGGATCTGGGGGATCCGCTCGAGAAGCATCTGCCGGGCACCGGCGTGGGGGAGGCGACCATCGCCGAACTCCTGGCGCACACAGGAGGGCTGGCGGCCGAGACGCCGGGACCATGGTGGGAGCGGAGCCCCGGATCCCTGCGGCCCGAACTCGCCGACGTTCTGGGTGAGCGGCCCCTCCTGGCTCCGCCCGGCCGCCGGTTCCACTACTCGAACCCGGGATACGCATTGCTCGGCGCACTCATCGAGAAGCTCCGCGGGGCCCCTTGGGAGGAGGTCCTTCGGCGTGAAGTGCTCGAACCTCTGGGCCTGCATCGCACGAGTGCGCTGCCTCAGGCGCCCCATGCGGGTGGCTGGGCCGTGCACCCCTGGGCCGATGTGATGCTTCCCGAGCCCATCGAGGATCTGGGGCGCATGGCTCCGGCCGGTCAACTCTGGTCGACGACCGGTGACCTGGCGCGGTTCGCGGTCTTCCTCGTCCAGGGCGACGAGCGGGTGCTGAGCGCCGCGTCGCTGCGGGAGATGAGGACACCGGCCGCGCCCCACGAGGCGGCGGACGTGGCGGGCGGTTACGCCTACTGTCTGGGCATGGAGATCCGGCGGCGGAACGGCCGGTCCCTCGTCGGCCACACCGGCTCGCTGCCCGGGTTCCTCGCGTGCCTCATGATCAGCGTCGATGACGACGTGGCGGCGATCGTCATGGCCAACTCCACTTCCGGGCCGCTGCTGTTCCCGGTCGCCGCTGACCTGGTTCGCATCGTGGCCGAGGCGGAGCCGAGCATCCCGGCACCGTGGAAGCCGCTGGCTGATCTCGACCCGTCGCTGCTGGAGCTGACGGGGCAGTGGTACTGGGGGACGCACGCCTTCGCTCTGCGGCTGACGGCCGACGGACTGGTCTCACTGGGGCCGCTGTCCGGTGCCGGGCGCCGCTCACGGTTCCGTTCGAACGGCGACGGCACCTGGACGGGGCTGGAGGGCTACTACGCCGGCGAGCTCCTGAAGGCCGTACGGCGGCCGGACGGGTCCGTGGGCCATCTGGACCTCGGCTCGTTCGTGTTCACGCGTCAGCCGTACGACGAGGGGGCTCCCGTGCCGGGCGGGGTCGATCCCGGGGGATGGCGCGGTATCGGTTAGGCGGTGACATGTCTGGGCGCTGTGTTTCACGTGAAACACGGCACCCAGACATGCCGGTCACAGCGAAAGCTTGAAGCCTGTGTGGGAGGCCGTGAACCCGAGCCGCTCGTAGAAGCGGTGGGCGTCGGCGCGCGTCCTGTCGGAGGTCAGTTGGACCAACTGGCATCCCAACTCCCGGGATGTGTCGATCGCCCACTCGATGAGCTGTGTTCCCAGGCCGCTGCCGCGCTCGTCCGCGTGGATGCGCACTCCTTCGATGATCGACCTGGTGGCACCGCGTCGGGAGAGCCCGGGAATGATCGTGAGCTGGAGCGTGCCGACGACCCGGTCCTGCCGTACGGCTACGACCACACGCTGGTTCGGGTCGGCGCTGAGCCGCTCCAGGGCGGCCAGGTACGGGCCGAGGTCGTCCGGTGACTCGCGCTGGGCGCCCAGCGGGTCGTCCGCGAGCATGGCGACGATCGCCGGGACGTCGTCGGAGGTGGCGGAACGTATCTCAAGATCTCCCATGAGCGCACCCTATGCAGAGCCGCCCCGTGCGGAGATGCCCCAGGCGCCATCCGGTCCCCCGCGCAGACTCGCTCTACGAGGCAGCCGCCGACGCGCCCGCTCTCCGGCGCTGATCAGCACCGCCGATTTCCTGCGGCCTGATCCGAACGACAGGCACCTAGGCGGGCACCGGGGCCTTCAGGGTCTCCACGACCCGGACCAGCGGGGCCAGTTCGGGGTTCTTCGCGGCTTCGTCGAGGGCTTCGCGCAGGGCGGCGTCATTGGTCGGCCGCGCCGCTTCCAACAGTTCGAGGCCCGCTTCGGTGACGTTCGTGTAGATGCCCCGGCGATCCGTGGGGCACAGATAGCGCTCCAGGAGCCCGCGGTCTTCCAGCCGCGTGACCAGGCGTGTGGTGGCGCTCTGGCTGAGGACGACCGCGTCGGCGACCTGCTTCATCTGCAGATGTCCGCCGTCCCCGTCGTGCTGTCGGCTGAGCACGTCCAGCAGGGAGTACTCGCGCGCGCTGAGGTCGTGCCCGGCCTGCAGGGCGCGCTCGATGTGGGCCTCGATCCTCCCGTGGAGCAGGGAAAGGGCGCACCAGCTCTGGGCGAGAGCGGTGAGCGCGGGGTCCGTCGCTGTCATTGGCGTTTCCTCCGTCCCGGAGCGGCTGTCACCCAGGATAGAGCAGGTCCGCAATTGACGGCGGTTGCATATAGCCCGCGCGTGCAACTATTGTGAACGCACGCAAAGCGCTCCTGCAATCGTCTGGGAAGGTAACCCCTCCATGCCTCTCGCGCTTCTGGCCCTCGCGATCGGGGCCTTCGGGATCGGAACGACGGAATTCGTGATCATGGGCTTGCTGCCCGAGGTCGCGGGCGATTACGGGGTGTCCATCCCCACAGCCGGCTACCTGGTGACCGGGTACGCGCTCGGCGTCATGTTCGGCGCCCCGCTGATGACCGTGCTCGGCACCAAGGTCTCCCGCAAGTGGATGCTGATGCTGCTCATGGGCCTGTTCATCGTCGGAAACCTGCTCTCCGCTCTGGCCCCGGCCTTCTCCGTCATGCTGATCGGACGGATCGTCGCCTCGCTGGCTCACGGCGCCTTCTTCGGCATCGGTTCGGTCGTCGCGGCCGACCTCGTCGCCCCCGACAAGAAGGCCGGAGCCATCGCGATGATGTTCACCGGCCTGACCGTCGCCAACGTGGTCGGCGTCCCGCTGGGCACGCTCGTCGGGCAGTCCGTCGGCTGGCGGGTGACCTTCGGCATCGTTGCCGCCCTCGGCGTCGTCGGCCTGGCCGGCATCGCCCGGCTCGTCCCCGACATGCCCAAGGCGGAGGGCGTGCGCCTGCGCCACGAGCTGGCTGCCTTCAAGAACGTTCAGGTGTTGCTCGCAATGGCCATGACCGTCCTCGGCTTCGGCGGTGTCTTCGCGGCCATCACCTACATCGCGCCGATGATGACCCACATCGCAGGATTCGCCGACGGCTCCGTCACCTGGCTGCTCGTCCTCTTCGGCCTCGGCATGGTCGGCGGCAACCTCGTCGGCGGCAGGTTCGCCGACCGTGCCCTGATGCCCATGCTGTACGTCTCCCTGGGCGCCCTGGCCGTCGTTCTGGCGCTGTTCACCGTCACCGCCCACGACAAGCTGCTGTCGGCCCTCACCATCGCGCTGATCGGCGCCCTGGGTTTCGCCACCGTGCCGCCGCTCCAGAAGCGGGTCCTGGACCAGGCCCACGGTGCCCCGACCCTGGCCTCCGCCGTGAACATCGGCGCCTTCAACCTCGGCAACGCGTTGTCCGCCTGGCTCGGCGGCCTCGTGATCGCGGCTGGCCTCGGCTACACCGCCCCCAACTGGGTCGGTGCCGCTCTGGCAGCCGGAGCCCTGGTCCTGGCTCTTGTCTCGGCCGCCCTGGAGCGCCGTGCCGGCGAGCCCAGCACCGTCGTCACGGGCGGCGCACCGGCCGAGCAGCGGCCGGCCGTCCACCACTGAGCAGCCGGACCACCCCGGCCCACCCCATCACCCAGCACCACCAGCACGCCGCCCAGGAGAAACACTCATGAACACCACCACCGCTGTCGCCCCGCTGACCACGCAGGACGCCGATGCGCTCGTCGCAGCGGCCCAGCGCGCCGCCGAGGCCGCAGGCGTCACCATCAGCGTCACCGTTCTGGACGCGGGCGGCCATCTGCTCGCCTTCCGGCGGGACGACCGTGCCGTGCTGATCTCCGGCGAGACCAGCACACGTAAGGCCTACACGGCTCTCCAGCTGAACGCGCCCACCGCCGACCTGGTCGACGAGGTGCAGCCCGGTGGCCTCTTCCACACCCTGCCGACCGCGCTCGACCGGCCGCTGCTGTTCATCGCCGGCGGGGTTCCGGTGCATCGCGACGGCCGTCTGATCGGCGCGATCGGCATCGGCGGCGGCGCCCCGCAGCAGGACCACGGGTTCGCCACGGCCGCCTTGGAGACCCTCGCCTGACCAGCCGTCTTCAGCACGACGATGGGGGCTCCCCGGAACCGGGGAGCCCCCATCGTCGTATCAAGGCTCTTCAGCCCGCCGCGACCGTGACCGGCGCGAACCGCCGGCTCCAGTCTCCGGGCAACTCGGTGATCCCGTACGCCATCACCGAGTTGAAGGCGAGGGATTCCAGGCCGCGCTCCTTCACCCACGCGAGAAGCTCTTCGTGACGCACATCGATGTCCGTGCGCAGCGGACGGTCGGTGCGAGCAGCAAGAGAGGCGATCAGGGCCTGCGCCACCGCCGTATCGCGTGCGATGAGCGGCCCCACGACGTGAGTGTCCATGTTCGGCCAGGCACCCGCGTACCCGATGATCCGCCCGCCCTCCTCGGCCACGCGCAACTGGTCGGCGAAGGCGGGGAGTCGGGTGACGATGTGAGTGCGGTCGGTCCCGAACACCTGCTCGTCGAGGTGGAGGATCGCGGTCAGGTCCTCGGCGGTGGCGGCGCGCGTGGCGACTCTCGGCACGGGCCCACCGGGAGTGAAGTGCCCGCGGACCATCTCGGCCCGCCCGATGACCTTGAAGCCGAGTTCCTCGTAGAGGGGCCGGCCGTAGGGCGTGGCGTGCAGGGTGAGGGGCGTGGCTCCCATCGCCGAGATGACGTGGCGCATCAGCCGGCGTCCCACGCCTTGCCGGGCATGCCGTCCGGCGACCAGGACCATGCCGATCGCGGCGAGGGTGGGGTCCTGCGGTCCGTACTCGGTGACGACGCATGCGCTGACCAAGCCGCCGTCGGGGTCGTCGATGCCGTAACCCTTCCCGGCCGTGAGGAGGAAGCCCCACTTGTGCTCCTCACGGGGCCACGCCCGGTCCTCGGACAAGTCGGCGCATGCGGCTTGATCGCGGAGCGTCAGACGACGGATGGGCAGGGAGGCAAGGGAAGGAGTCGGCACGCAGGTCAGGCTGTCCGACGCGGGCCCCTGGCGTCCACCTCTTTCAGCGGAGACATACGAGCTTTTGGCCAGTTGTCGCCGCCCGTACACGGCGTGGGCCGGTGCTGGATGTTTCACGTGAAACACGTAAGAACATCGCGTGTCCGATCAGCGCTGGGAACGGTGCTTCACCGCACCGTAGTTGACCGACTTGATGGTTCGCGAAGTGACCGCATTCGTGGCGGAGGAAGGGGGGACTTGTGTGCACGGCGGTGGCCGGTAGGGTCGACTCCGGTTCGCATCCGGGACGGGACGCCCCTGTGAGGGCCGAGTGCGGGGCAGTGCAGCCTAACGGGACGGGGAGATCGAAGACCCGCGTTTCCGGTTATGCGATGGAAGCGTCCAGGCGAGTGGGAAGCTCGATGAGAGTTACTGCGGCCAATGTCACACTCTCGCCTTACTTGTCCGTACGGGGCCGGAATACGGGTTGAATGTGGCCGCATTGGCCGCGACAAGGATGGGAACGCAGACCGTCCACGGGGGAAAGCAGGCACCTTCCGACTGGGAAGTGCGCAGACCGACCGAAAGATGCTCGAGGCGAGGCACACCATGGACGCTCCGACCACCACGTCGGCCGACAACGGCACTTCTGGCGGCGGGGGCGGCTGGTTCACACCCCGCAAGGACCCGACGACGGTGCCGGACACCGACGCCCTGCCGCCCGACAGGGCGGCAGACGGGCGCCGACCGGCCGCGATACGCCCGGTGGGCAGGCCCGGACCCGCCCGGCAAGCGCCGGCAGACGGCCCATCCGCGCCGCCCGGCCCGGCACCCGGCAGTGTGGGCACCGGTGGGCCGGAGCAAGGGCATGAGACCCCGGATGCCATGCCGACACCCGCGCCTCCCACCACGCAGCACGCTCCTTCCCCCGCTGTATCCAGCCTCTTCGGCGCCACATCGTCCGGCCCCGCACCGACCGCGCTGACCCCGACGCCCTTCGCCTCCACACCGGCTCCGCCTACAACTGCCGCTGCCGAGCAACCTGTCTCCGCCCAGCGGCACGCTCCGGTGTCGTCCCCGGAAGCGGCCGACACCGCACCGGCCGGAGAGGGCTCCCCGGACGCACTGCTCATCCGCCGGGCCATGACCGAGGTGGCGCCGGTCGCCGACAAGGTCACGTCGTACTTCTATGCCCTGCTCTTCGTCCGCCACCCCGACCTGCGGTCGCTGTTCCCGGCCGCGATGGACACCCAGCGGGACCGGCTGCTCAGAGCGCTGCTCACGGCGGCCGAGCACATCGACAACAAGGAAGTCCTCGTCGACTACTTGCAGAATCTCGGCCGGGGGCACCGGAAGTACGGGACGCGGGCCGAGCACTACCCGGCCGTCGGCGAGTGCCTCATCGGTGCGCTGAGCAAGTACGCCGCCGGGGTCTGGAACCCGGAGATGGAGGCGGCCTGGGTCAGGGCCTACACCACGATCTCCCAGGTCATGATCGACGCGGCGGCCGCAGACGAACTGCGCGCTCCGGCCTGGTGGTACGCCGAGATCGTCACGCACGACCTGAGAACCCCGGACGTCGCGGTCGTCACCGTCCGGCCCGACCAGCCGTACCCCTTCCTCGCGGGGCAGTACACGAGCGTGGAGACGCCCTGGTGGCCCCGGATCTGGCGGCACTACTCCTTCGCCTCGGCACCTCGCTCCGACGGTCTTCTGTCGTTCCACGTGAAGGCCGTTCCGGCGGGCTGGGTCTCCAATGCCCTGGTGCACCGCGCCCGCCCCGGCGACATCATCCGGCTCGGCCCGCCCGCCGGTTCCATGACCGTGGACCACACCACCGACAGCGGTCTGCTCTGCCTGGGCGGCGGTACGGGCATAGCGCCCATCAAGGCCCTGGTCGAGGATGTCGCCGAGCACGGGGACCGCCGGGCGGTCGAGGTCTTCTACGGCGCCCGCACGGACATCGACCTGTACGACATCGACACCATGCTCCGCCTCCAGCAGAGCCACCCCTGGCTCTCGGTCCGGGCGATCATCGACCAACAGGCGAACCAGCAGTTGCCGGACGCGATACGTGCCTATGGGCCGTGGAACGAGTTCGACGCCTATCTCTCGGGGCCGCCCGGAATGATCCGCAGCAGTATGAACGCCCTGAGGGACATCGGCATCCCGTCGGAGCGCATACGGCACGACTCCGTCGAGGAGCTGGTGGGGACCGGAAGCTGACCGGCTGCCTCAGCCCAGGTCGGGCGCGTGCATGGCGAGTACGCCCTCGATGTTGCCGTCCAGGTAGTGGCGCAGCGACAGCGGCACGAGATGCACCGAGGCGATGCCGACACGGGTGAAGGGCACGCGCACGATCTCGTACTCGCCGACCGGCTCGTCCACCTCGGGGCCATGGCGCAGGGAGGGGTCCATGGACTCCAGGCGGCAGACGAAGAAGTGCTGCACCTTCACACCGGTCGCGCCGCCGTCCTCCCCGATGTGCTCCATGGTGTCCACGAAACAGGGCACCACATCGGTGATCTTGGCGCCGAGCTCCTCGTACACCTCGCGGTGCAGGGCGTCGACGACGGTCGAGTCGCCGGGCTCGACCCCGCCACCGGGCGTGAGCCAGTAGGGATCCACACCCGGCTTGGTGCGCTTGATCAAGATCAGGTCGGCACCGTCCAGCAGAACGGCGCGGGCGGTGCGCTTGACCACGGGTCGGACGGTCATGAGTGAAATGTGGCCCGGCTGGTTCCACGTGAAACATCGCGAAACGTCACCGGTCGAGCTCCTGGAGTGAGGCCCGGTCCCGAGCGCACCGATACCTGCGCCGAGGCGCCCCCCGTGCCCCCGCCGTGGGCGCAGCCGAAACCCACGTCACGCAGCTCCAAGGCCGGCCGGAAGGGCCTCAGCACCAGTCGGCCGAAGCCCGCTGCAACCACTCGTGGGCCCGAGCGATGTGGGGCATGGCCAGCGTCCCGGTACGGACCACCAGAAAGTACGTCCGCAACGGCGGAACCGGCGGCTCGTGCAGGGCGACGATCTCACCCCGCTCCAGCGCCGGCGCACACAGATAGCGGGGCAGCACCGCCAAGCCGGCGCCGGCGGCCGCGCAGGCCAGGACCGCGCGCAGGTCGGGGACGATCACGGTGCCCGGGGCGGCCGGGTGCGAGTCGAAGACGGAGGCCCAGTAGCGGGAGACGAAGGGCAGCGACTCGTGCACCTCCACCACAGGCACCTTATCGAGGGCCGGTTCCGGCTTGCGGTCCGGTTGCCCGGTGCCGATCTCCTCGGCCCAGCGCGGGGTGGCGACCAGGACGTGCTCTTCGTCGCAGAGCGCAGTCGCCGTGAGCAGGGCGCCCCGCGGCTGGGCGGTGCTGATGGCCAGATCGTGATGCCCGGCGGAAAGCCCTTCCAGAGTCTCCTCGGCCGTCCCGAAGGAAGCGCGCAAGGCGAAGCCCTGCCCGTCCTCACCGGTCAGCTCCGTGAGGGCGGGCAGGGCTCGTTCGGCGGTGAACTCCGGAGGACCTGCGAGGTGCAGCGTCCGTAAGGAGGAGTCGTCGTCGAGGCCGGTCTCGGTGATCTCCACCAGGGCGTCGAGATGGGGCGCGGCCTTGTGGGCGAGTTCGTCGCCGATGCTCGTCGGGGTCACGCCACGGGCCTGCCGGAGGAACAAGGGGCGGCCCAGCTGCCGTTCCAGCGTGCGTATCTGCGAGGTGACGGCGGGCTGGGAGAGACCGAGCAGGGCGGCGGCGCGGGTGAAGGAGCCGGCCCGGTGCACGGTCACGAAGGTCCGCAGCAAGGCCAGATCCACCGCTCACTCCCCTCTCCGGCCCCCGCTCCCCGCCCACGGCCGTGCTCAACTATAAATAAGTCGATAGGTCTCTGTCGCTACCGTGATTGGACACTGACAGAGAGTCAACTAGCCTTGGTCGCGCGGTTCTTGCGCGCGGAACCGGGGGACGGTCCGAGCCACGAGGGGGGAGGCTCGGACCGTCCGTGGGGATGGTCAGTCAGCCGACGCGTCCAGCGCACGCAGCACGTCCGCCACCAGGTCCTCCGGGTCCTCGGCGCCGACCGACAGGCGGATGAAGCCCTCAGACACCGCGTCCCCGCCCCAGCGCCCCCGCCGTTCGGCCGTGGACCGCACCCCGCCGAAGCTCGTCGCGTCGTCCACGAGCCGCAGCGCGTCGAGAAAGCGGTCGGCACGCGCGCGCGTGGGCAGGGTGAAGGACACCACGCAGCCGAAGCGCCGCATCTGCCGCGCGGCGATCTTGTGCGACGGGTCGTCAGGGAGGCCCGGGTAGCGCAGCCCCGTCACCTCGGGGCGCTCGCGCAGTGCCTCGGCGACCGCCAGCGCCGTCGCGCTCTGCCGGTCGACCCGCATCTGGAGCGTCGCGATCGAACGGTGCGCCAGCCAGGCCTCCATGGGCCCCGGGATCGCACCGACGATCTTGCGCCAGCGGCGCACGGCGACCATGGCCTCGGCGTCCCGGCCGACGACATAGCCCAGGAGGACGTCGCCGTGGCCGGTGAGCTGCTTGGTGCCGCTGGCCACCGAGAAGTCGGCACCGAGCTCCAGCGGACGCTGACCGAGCGGCGTCGCGAGCGTGTTGTCGACGGCCACCAGGGCACCACGCGCGCGTGCCGCCTCGGCGAGCCGCCCGATGTCGCACACGTCGAGCCCCGGGTTCGACGGCGTCTCGATCCACAGCAGCCTCGCGCCGTCGAGGACGTCGAGCTGGGCGTCGCCGCCCGTCGGCGCGGTGCGCACCTCGATGCCGTACGCCTCCAGCTGGGCACGGACCAGCGGCAGCGCCTGGTAGCCGTCGTCGGGCAGGACGCACACGTCGCCGGTGCGCAGCTGCGAGAAGAGCACCGCCGAGATCGCGGCCATGCCCGACGCGAAGACGAGCGTCTCGGCGTCGTCCCGGCCGGGTGCCTCCAACTCGCCGACAGCGCGCTCCAGCAGCGTCCACGTCGGGTTCTCGTCCCGGCCGTAGGTGTAGGGGCCGGTCGGGTCACCCGGCAGGTGGAAGTGGGCGGCGAACACCGGGCCGGGCAGGGTGGGCTCGTGCTTGACCGGCTCGGGCAGCCCGGCCCGCACCGCGCGCGTGCCGTCACCGGCCCCCGAGGCTGTCCGTCCCGCGGCGCCCGTCACCTCGTCGACGGCGCCGGTCGCCCTGTCCACGGCATCCGTCACCTCGTCCACGGCATCCGCCGCGCGGCCCGCAGCCCTGGTCACTCGGCCCGCACCGTCCGTCGTCTTCTCCGCGTCGGCCGCCGCCCGGGCCGGCTCGCCCGTCGCCCCGCCCGCGCCATCCGTCGCGGAATCGCTCATGCCACCCGTCCTTCCAGGTCCTTGCGTACGGCGGCGAGCAGAGAGGTGCTCGCCGCCTCCACCATCTCAAGGCACTCCTCGAAGCCGTCCACGCCCCCGTAGTAGGGGTCCGGTACGTCGAGGTCGTCGCCGGCGGCAGGATCGTACGAGCGGAGCAGCCGTACCTTCCGGGCGTCCTGCTCCGTCGGCGCGAGGCGGCGCAGCGCCCCGAGGTGGCCGGAGTCGAGGGCGATCACCAGGTCGAGGCGGGAGAACCAGGACGGCTGGAACTGCCGGGCCGTGTGCCCGCCGGCGTAGCCGTTGTCCTCCAGGACGGCCACGGTGCGCGGGTCGGCGCCGTCACCCTCGTGCCAGCCGCCCGTACCGGCGCTGTCGACCTCCACCAAACCGTCGAGACCGGCCTCCGCCACGCGTGCGCGGAAGACGACCTCGGCCATCGGGGACCGGCAGATGTTGCCCGTGCAGACGAAGCAGACGCGGTACGTCATGTCTGCTCAGTCTCCGTCGGGCAGGACGACGTGCAGCGCCCAGGAGACGACCGAGATGATCAGGCCGCCCAGGACGGCCGTCCAGAAGCCCTCCACGTGGAAGCTCAGGTCGAGCTTGTCCGCCAGCCATGAGGTGAGCAGCAGCATCAGCGCGTTGACGACCAGCGTGAACAGGCCGAGCGTCAGTATCAGAAGCGGCAGGCTGAGGAGCTTGACCAGCGGCTTGACCAGGAAGTTCACCAGGCCGAAGAGCAGCGCCACGATGATCAGGGTGCCGATCTTCTTGCCCGTGCTGTCACCGGTCAGGGTGATCTTGTCGAGCAGCCATACGGCGACCGCCAGGGCGCCCGCGTTGGCGATCGTCTTGACTACGAAATTCATCATGTGTCTGATCGTGGCAGACCTGATCGGACGCGGGCACAAGAGGCAGGGGCGGACAAGGCGATGAAGGCATTCCGGCTGGATGAACTGGAGGCGGAGCGCGCCGCCAACGACGGCGCCTACCTGCAGTTTCTGCGGGAGCAGAACATGTCGGTCGGTCTGTACGCCCTGGACGCGGGCGAACAGGATCCACAGAAGCCGCACAATCAGGACGAGGTCTACTTCATTGTGAGCGGCCGTGCCGCGATCACCGTCGGGCTGGAGACGACCCAGGTGGCGCGCGGAAGTGTGGTCTACGTGCCGGCGGGCGTCGCGCACAAGTTCCACCACATCACCGAGGACCTGAGGGTGATGGTGGTCTTCTCTCCGCCCGAGAGGTGACGGACGGCCTCAGGGTTCCCTAGGGGATCGGTCAGGGGAGGACAAGGGGTGCGAGGCCCCCGTTCGACCCCCTCCCGGACCTAGCATCGAGTGCAGGACATCAGAGATCCAGAAGGACCGACAGGGCCCGGCACTCGAACGGGTGGGAAGGTAAGGACGAGGGCGATGCGAGAGATCTTCACGGGACTGCCGTGGTGGGTGAAGTGGATCGCGGTGCCGGTCATCGCCTTGGTCGTGTTCGGCGGGCTGATCGCCAGTGTGGTCGGCTTCGTCATCGGACTGCTTTTCAAGGTGCTGGTCTTCGTGGCGCTGGTCGGTGGACTGATCTACGTCGTACGGAAGTTCACTTCGAGCGCCTCGTCGCGCAGCGACTGGTGAGACCGGTGGGAAACCGGTGGGGGTAGCGGGAAACACCTGGAATCACCCGTTCCCTCGGGCGAGGGAAGTTTCCCGTCCGGACCGTCTGCGTGCGGTGGCAGACGAATAGAGTCCGGAACTCGACGCGGGGACTTCCCCGCGAGCGGCATTCACCCCACCCGTGTTCCTCCGCACGGTCTGCCCCCTCGCGCTTCGGGAGAGACCCTTGGTCCCGGCTGACACCGCACCCGTCCAGCTCCACACCGTCCCCGCGCAACCGCGCTCGGCGGCACCGGCCGGGCCACCGCCCCCCTCCGCACCGCCGCCTCCGCCGACCCTCATCGGCTCCGTGCAGCGCGCGATGCGCCTGCTGGAGACCGTCGCCGTGCACGAGTACGGGGCTCCGGCCAAACAACTGGCCCGGGAGACCGGGTTGGCGCTGCCCACGACGTACCATCTGCTGCGCACCCTCGTGCACGAGGGCTATCTGCGCCGGGACAAGGGCCTGTTCTTCCTCGGTGAGGCGGCCGAGCGGCTGAGCAGCAGCGGGGCGCGGCAGAAACGTCGCAGCACGGTCGTCGACGCGCTCGCGCACTGGCGGGACGTCCTGGGTGTGCCGGTGTACTACGCGGTGTACCGCGAGGGCGAGATCGAGGTCATGTGCGTCTCCGACGCCCCGGGCACCCCGGCGGTCGAGGAGTGGGCGGACTTCCGTGAGACCGGGCACGCCCACGCGATCGGGCAGTGCCTGCTGTCCCAGCTGGACGAGGAAGCGCGCCGGGACCACCTAGACCGCTACCCGGTGCAGCCCCTCACGCCGTACACGGCGCGCGACAACCACAGTCTGCTCCGGCGTCTGGAGCGGATCCGGCGGATGGAACCCGTGACCGAGCGTCAGGAGTACGCCCTGGGTGCGGTGTGCGCCGCCATCCCGCTCACCCTCGGCACCACGGCCGCGACGGTGGCCATCTCACTGCCCGCACACCAGGCCGACCGGCTGCTCCCCGCAGCCCGTCAGTTGCAGACCGAGATCGGGCGGATGCTCGGCTCGCTCGCGCTCTCTATCAGTATGTGAAAACTCACTCCTTGTGATCTGCTGTGTACGTTCAGCAAGATTCCACCAAGTGTCAGAGGTTCGTTCCCGGCCAGTCACGGCGAATGACGGGGTTATCGATGCGCGAGTCCGTACAAGCAGAGGTCATGATGAGCTTTCTCGTCTCCGAGGAGCTCTCCTTCCGCATTCCGGTGGAGCTGCGCTATGAGTCCAGTGATCCCTATGCCGTCCGGCTGACTTTTCATTTGCCCGGCGATGCTCCGGTGACATGGGCTTTCGGGCGGGAGTTGCTGATCGACGGGGTCGGCCGGCCGTGCGGGGAGGGTGATGTGCGGGTCACTCCTGTAGACCCCGACGCGCTGGGCGAGGTGCTGATCCGGCTTCAGGTGGGCAGCGACCAGGCCTTGTTCCGGTCGTCGACGGCACCGCTCGTCGCTTTCCTGGACCGCACGGACAAGCTGGTGCCGCTGGGCCAAGAGGGCTCGCTCGCCGACTTCGACGCGCACCTCGACGAGGCCCTGGACCGCATCCTCGCCGAGCAGGGCGCTGGTTGAGACATGGGCCCGGCGGCACGGTGGAGTAACGCTTCACCGGATGCCGCCGAGCTGTGCAGGAACGCTTCTTCCTGCGATCTTCGTATGACCGGGCGATCTTCACGCGGTCTGGGTCGGTTGAGACGAGGCGGTCCGAGGCGGTCGAGACGAGACGCTCAAGGGCAACTGGCCGGATGCCGGGGCGGCACGTCGAGGACCGGGCGTTGAGTCGGCACGCCGGGGACCGGGCGGCCCGCGGAGGGCAAGGGCGCTGCACCGAGGGCCGGGGCGCCGGCCGGGAGTCCGTCCGCACCTGATGCCGGGGCGTCGGCCGGAAGTCGGCTCGCACCCGATGCCGGGGCGTCGGCCGAGAGCCAGCCCGCACCAGCCGATGGGGTCCAGGCCCGCACCAGCCGATGGGGTCCAGGCCCGCACCAGCCGATGGGGTCCAGGCCCGCACCAGCCGATGGGGTCCAGGCCCGCACCAGCCGATGGGGAC